>NZ_SSMZ01000333.1 GCF_004799395.1 Phenylobacterium sp. | reverse complement strand
AGGCCGGCCTCGATTTCGAGGCCGGCCTTCTTGAAGAGGTCGACGGTCTGGTCGCGCTGGATCCAGGCTTCGATAGGGGCGTGGACCTTGGCCGGGTCCTTGCGGATGATGTCGAACACCGAGTTGGTGTTGGAGTTCTTGACCGTGTTCCAGCCGTAGCTGGCGGGGCCGGTTTCGTGGATGACGATGAAGCCCACCGCGCCCTGGCGCGCGGCTTCCTCGTACTTGTAGGTCCAGCGGCCGTAGTAGGTCATGGCCTTGCCGCCGAAGTCGCCGACCCCGGTCTCGTAGTCGGGGTCGTTGACCAGGACCAGCGCCAGCTTGCCGTGCAGGTCGACGCCCTTGAAGTCGTCCCAATGGCGTTCCGGCGCCTTGACGCCATAGCCCACGAAGACGACCGGCACGTCCTTCAGGTCGATGTGGTCGACGCCGGTCTCGGGCGCGCGGATGGCGATCTCGGCGCCCTGCTTCCAGCTCTGCGTCGCGCCGCCGGCCTTCACGGTGAAAGCCAGCGGACCCTTGATGTTGAACTCGGCCAGCGGGACGTTCTGGGTCCAGGTTCGGCCGGACTTGGTCTTGTCGCCGCCGGGCTGCAGGCCCACGGCTTTGAACTCCTTGGTGATGTAGGCGATCGACTTGGTCTCGCCCGCCGTGGCGGGACCGCGGCCCTCGAAAGCGTCGGAGGACAGGACCTTGATGTGCTCGGAGAGCAGGGCCGTGTCGAACTTCGAGTCGGCGGCGGGGGCAGCGAAGGCGGTTGTGGCGAGAGCGCAGACGGCGGCGCTCAGGAGATGCTTTTTCATCGATCACTCGGCAAGGAGGGGAGGCAGGCCACGACCCTAATGGCGAGGGCGGCAAACCGCTAGAGAGACCTCGCCGGCGCGAGCTTCGCCGCCAGGTAGAGCCGGGTCATCAGCCGCAGTTGGTCCGGCGCGCCGGGGCTGGTCGGAGCATCCTTGGTGGTCATGCCCACCATGGTCTTCATGTTGTTGAGCACGACAGCGGCGATGTCATCCGCCTCCTTGTCGTCGAGTCCGGGCGCGCATGTGGTCAGCGCCGTCTTGATCCCCGCCAGGGTCTGGGCGCGGAATCTTTGGCGCACGGCGGTCGAGTCCGTCCGTGAGTCGATCAGGGCCGCGAAGCCCCGGGTCTGCGGATGCAGCTTCACCAGGAGATCGATCAAGATGTCCGCCAATTCCTCCGGTGTGGCGTTGGCCGCGCGGGCGTGGATCGCATCGTATTCCGTCCGCAGTATTCCGGCCTGGTGCTCCATGAGCGCGTCGGTGATGGCCTCCTTGTTCGGGAAGAAGCGGTAGAGCGACCCGATCTTCGCTTCCGCCCGCGCCGCGATCTCCGCCATTGTCGCGGCCTCGAACCCGCGCTCCTGGATGACCGCGGCGGCGGCCTCGATCAGGTCGGCGACGCGCTGGCGGCCGACCTCGCGCTGCGGCGCCAGCGGGCCGCGATTCTGGCTTGACGAAGTTGAGGACATCCTCAAATAGATAGGCTGCTTGAGTCCATCCTCAACTCTGTAGCGCTCCACGTACGCCTGGACAACGGGCGACGGACGGACCACGCGATCCATCGAAAGGGACGCCCCGATGATCACCCTGCCTGCCGCAACAACGGCCCTGATCCTAGTCGATCTCCAGAAGGGCATCGTCGGCCTGCCGCTGGAGCCCTATTCCGGCGAGGCCGTGATCGCCAAGGGCAAGGAGCTTGCCCGCCGCTTCCGCGCGGCCGGGGCGCGGGTGGTGCTGGTCAACGTCGCCTTCGCGTCGGACTTCGGCGACTCCCTGAGGAGTCCCGTCGATCAGCCGCCCGAGATGCCGCCGGGTGGATTTCCCGAAGGCTGGGCTGAGCTGGTGGACGGCCTTGCCGAACCCTCCGACCTCAGGGTCACCAAACGCCAATGGGGCGCCTTCTACGGCACGGACCTGGACCTGCAGCTGCGCCGGCGCGGCGTGACGTCCGTGGTCGTCGGTGGGATCGCCACCAACATGGGCGTGGAGTCGACCGTCCGGGCCGCACACGAGCACGGCTATGCGGTGGTGCTGGCGGAAGACGCCACGACGACGCGCACGGCCGAAATGCACGCTTTCGCCTTCGAGAAGATTTTCCCGCGCCTCGGACGCGTGGCCAAGACCGACGAGATTGAGCTTCAGGCGTGACCGACCCGTCGGCGGCGGGGCGCCCGCTGCAGCCGCTGCCGGCGGCGGCGCGTTGGGCCGTCCTCGTGGCCGCCTCGGTCCTGGCGGCGGCCCTCCTCCAATGGGCCCGGCTGCCGGCCGCCCTGATGCTCGGGCCTCTGGCGGCCGCGGTCGTCGTGCAGACCGCGGGCGGGGCGGTGAAGGTGCCCCGCGCCGTGATGGCGGCCGCCCAGGCGATAATCGGCTGCCTCGTCGCGCGCTCGTTCACCCCGGCCATCGTCGGGGGCTTCGCCAGCCATTGGCCTGTGTTCCTCGCGGTGGTGGCGATCTCGATCGCGGCCAGCGCCGGCATCGGCTGGACCATGAGCCGCCTGCGCGTGATTTCCGGCACGACGGCCGTCTGGGGAATACTGCCGGGCGGCGCGACCGCCATGATGGTGTTGGCCGAGGCCTATGGCGCGGATGCGCGCCTCGTCGCCTTCATGCAGTACCTGCGCGTCGTCCTGGTGGCGGCGGCCGCCTCCGTCGTGGCGCTGCTCTTCGTGCATGGCGGCGGCGGCCCCCGTTTCGCCGGCGGCTATTTCCCGCCGATCCACTGGCTGGATTTCAGCGCGACCCTGGGCGTGGCGGCCGTAGGCGGCGGTCTCGGCCTTGCCTCACGCATCCCGGCCGGCGTGCTCCTCGCCCCCCTGGCGCTGGGGGCGGCGCTCAGCCTCGCGGGATTGGTGAAGATCGAGCTGCCGCCCGCGGCGCTGATCGCCTGCTACGCGGCGATCGGCTGGAACACCGGCCTGCGCTTCACCCGCGACGTGCTGGCGGCCGCCGCCCGGGCGCTTCCCCAGACATTGGGCGCCACCGCCCTCCTGATGGCCTTTTGCGGCCTGCTGGCCTGGGTGCTGGTCGTCCTGCTGCACGTCGACCCGCTGACCGCCTACCTGGCCACAAGTCCCGGCGGCGTCGACGCCGCCGTCATTATCGCCGCCTCCACCAAGGTGGATACATCGTTCGTCATGGCCCTGCAGATGCTGCGGGTGATCGTCGTCCTGACGATCGGTCCGTCGGTGGCGCGCTGGGTGGCGGGAACGCTGACGTCGGCCGCGCCGCAACCCGAACCGCCTGAGCCGCTCGATCTTGGCGATCTCGATTAGCCGGGAGCGGGCGAAGGATCAGCGCGCGACATTCCGTCCCGCGATGAAGCTTTCGATGCCGTCGAGGACGCGCTGGAGGCCGAATTCGAAGTTGCGCTCGTGGTCTGGCGGCGGCATGCGGCCGGCCTTAAACGCCTCGCCGATCTTGACGGTCGTGGGATAGCGGGCGGGGTCGACCAGGCCCTCCAGCAGCGGCGTGTTCATGGCCCACCACTGCTCGTCGGTCATTCCGGTCTGTTGTTCGATCTCGCGGGCTTCCAGCGCCGCGCGCACGGCGCCGCGGATATAGTCGCCGACCAGGGAGGTGACCTGATCCATTTCCGTCTCCGAGAGCCCGATGCCGTCGATGGCGCTGAGCGTCGCTTCGACGCGGGCCAGGACGTTGGGACCGAGCGGCGGGCGGTGGACGCCCACCTGCAGAATCCAGGGATGGCGCTGCGCCATGGCCCAGCGTTGGCGGGCGAGCCGGGTGACCCGGCCGCGCCAGCCACCCTCGCCGGCTTCCGGCCCGGCGTCCTCGGCGGCGACCCGGTCCAGCATCAGGTCCACCAGCTCGGCCTTGGACGGCACATAGGTGTAGAGCGACATGGGCGAGAGCCCCAGGGTCTCCGCCAGGCGACGCATGGAGATCGCGCTCAGCCCCTCGGCGTCGGCGAGCTGGATGGCGGCGGCCACCACCTCCTCGACGGAATGCCGCGGCTTGGGGCCGCGGCGGCCTCCGCCCGGGCGACGGGAATCGGCCACGCCCCAGAGCAGCGCAATGCTGCGCGCCGGGTCCCCGCCGCCTGAATGCTCCGTCGACATGAGACCAAATTGCACAGCGAATAACACTTTACAACATACGGAGTTTGGCTCAGAGGAAACCTCGCTATGCGCCCGGCAGAGGCGTGGGCAGGGGATTCTTCCGGGAATTGGGTCGGCCTGACACAGGCCGGGGGTTTCGTCGGGCCAGGTTCTGGACGCCCGCATCACTGGGCTTGTGTATTCATGTCGCTAGACGTCCGTCTTCGGGCTCTGCATCCAATGCGGCCTTCCGCGGCGACTACGGGCGAGAGCGCGTCTGCGCCCGCCCCGATGTCGCCTACGTCCCGGTCCCGAAATCCCGCCATGCGCCTTGCCGCCCCCGCCGTCCTCCTGGCCTGCCTGACGCTTGGCGCCTGCGCCCATGTGCGCTCGCCCGATCTGGCGATGCCCACGGCCTTCGAAGGCGCCAAGGGCGGGCCCGACCGCGCGCCAGCCGGCTCCATCGATCTCGACCGCTGGTGGCTGGCGTTCAAGGACCCTCAGCTCACCGGCCTCATCGACCAGGCGCTGGCGCGCAATCCCGACGCCCGCAGCGCGGCCGCGCGCCTGACCGAAGCCCGCGCCAACCGCATCGAGACGCTGACCCACTATCTGCCGCAAGGTGACGCCGCCGGCTCGACCAAGCGCACCGACACCCACCAGCTGGCCGGCACGGTCTTCAACTTCCCGGGCTTCTCGTCCTCCGGCGTCTCGGACGCCACCACCGCGGGCCTGAACGTCAGCTGGGAGGTGGACATCTTCGGCCGCTTCCTGGCGACCTCGAAGGCCGTGAACGGCGACATCGCCGCGGCCCGCTTCGACTACGAGGGCGCACGCGCCAGCCTGGCGGCCAATGTGGCCGACGCCTATTTCCAGGCCCGCGGCCTGGCCATCCAGCTCGACGACGCGCACGAGACGCAGCGGATCGAGCAGGAGCTCTATGACACCGCGGCCAAGCGCGCCGCTCTGGGCATCGCCGCCAGCTCCGACACCGACCGCGTGGCCGGCGACCTGGCCCAGGCCAAGGCCCAGGCGGCCGGCCTCGAGGCGCAACTCCAGGCCGAGCGGCGCACGCTCCTGATCCTCGCCGGCCGCATCGTCGAGCCGACCACGAACATCGCCGTCGAGGCCAGCGTCGGCGACTTGCCGCCGGTGCCAGACTCCTTGCCCAGCGAGCTTCTGAAGCGCCGCCCCGACGTGCGCGAGGCCAGCGCACGGGTGGCGGCCGCGACCGGCCGTTCGCAGACCGACATCCTGGCCTTCCTGCCGACCATCGACTGGACACCGGGTCTGGCCTGGCAGAAGCAGTCGCAGCCCGGCTTCTCGGTCACCGCCCAATCGGTGATCAACGGGGCGGCGATCACCCAGCCGATATTCTCCATCCCCAAGATGCTGGCCGAACTGAAGGCCCAGAACGCCCGCACCGAACAGGCCGTGATCGCCTATGAGAAGGCCGTCCAGACGGCGTTCGCCGATTCGGAAGGCGCCCTCGTCGGCCTCGACTACGACCGCAAGCGTGTGGCCCTGCTGACCGACGGCGAGGCCCGCGCCGCGCGCGGCTACAAGGCCAACAAGCTGGGCTACGACCGAGGCCTCACCGACCTGCAGACGGCGCTCTCCGCCGAGCAGTCCTGGCGGGCCACCCGTTCCCAGCTGACGGCCGCCGAGGTGCAGGCGGCCCGGCGCACCATCCAGGTCTACAAGGCGCTCGGCGGCGGCTGGCCCGCGGAACGCTTCCCCTCTGACAAGCAGGCCCGCTGAGACGTGACCCGCATGAAACGATTGCTTACCCTCCTGCCGGTGATGGCGGCCCTGGCGCTTGCCGGCTGCCACAAGCCCGCCCCCAAGTCGACGGAGGCGCAGAACGCCCGCGCCGTGCGCGTGGTGACCCTCGCCAACGTGCCGATCACCGGCGCTGTCGCGGCCGCCGGCGACCTGGTCCCGCGCGAGGAAGCCGCCGTCCTGCCCGAAGTCACGGGCTATCGCGTCTCCAAGGTGCTGGTCGATGTCGGCGACACGGTGAAACAGGGCCAGACCCTGGTGATCCTCGACCCGGCGCTGATCCAGGCCCAGCTGGCCCAGGCGGAGGCCAATGCTTCCCAGGCGCAGGTCCAGGCTCAGCAGGCGGCCGATCAGGCCAACCGGGTGAAGGATCTCGATAACGCCGGCGTGCTGAGCCAGGAAGCCATCGATCAGCGCCGCTTCCAGGCCCGCGCCGCCCAGGCCACCGCCAACGCCCAGGCCGCGGCGCTCAAGGACCTGCGCACTCGGGTCAACAAGTTGTCGGTCACCGCGCCGGTCGGGGGCCTGGTGCTGGAGCGCACCGTGCGACCCGGCGACATGTCGGCGACCGCCGCGGCCACGCCCTGGTTCCGGCTGGCCCGCGACAGCGAGATTGAACTCGCCGCCCAGCTCTCCGAGGACGACCTGGCGAAGATCCGTCCCGGGATGCATGCCGAGGTCACCCTGCCGAGCGGCGAAGTCGTGACCGGCGTCGTGCGCCTGGTCAGCCCGCAGATCGACAATTCGACCAAGCTGGGCGTCGTGCGCGTCCATCTTCCGGTCGGTCGCAATATCCGCGCCGGCGGCTATGGCCGGGCGGTGTTCAACGAGGTCTCAGGCTCGGCGCTCGCCGCGCCCGAGACGGCGGTGCGCTATGACGCCGACGGCGCCAGCGTGATGGTCGTCGGTCCCGACAAGCGGGTGAAGCACTATCCCGTCCTGACCGGCCAGCGCGGCGGCGGCTATGTGCAGCTGATCAAGGGGCCGCCCCCGGGCTCGCGCATCGTGCAGAACGCCGCGGCCTTCCTGCTCGATGGCGATCTGGTGAACCCGACCGAAGGCACAGCCGCCGCGGCGCCGGCGTCGGTCTCCGCGCCGGTCTCCACGCCTGTCAGGGCGACCGGCAAATGAGCGAGACGCAGGGCCGCCATTTCGCGATCTCCGCCTGGGCGATCCGCAACCCGGTTCCGGTCGCGGTGCTGTTCCTCGGCCTGATCATGGCCGGGCTGATTTCCTACATGGGCCTGCCGATCAAGCAGTACCCGAACATCGAACTGCCGGTGGTCGCGGTGACGGTCACCCAGAACGGCGCCGACCCGGGCGAGATGGAGACCCAGATCACCCGCCCCGTCGAAGACGCGGTGGCCGGGGTCAGCGGCATCAAGAACCTGCAGTCCACCGTCACCGACGGCGTCTCGACGACCTCGATGCAATTCGAGATCGGCGAGGACCTGCAGAAGAAGACCGACGAGATCCGCACCAAGATCGCCTCGGCGCGCGCCATCCTGCCACGCGACATCGACGAGCCGATCATCCAGCGCATCGAGATCGATAGCGCCGCCCCGATCCTGACCTACGCGGTGGCCGCGCCGAACTTGTCGGACGACCAGCTTTCCTGGTTCATCGACGACACGGTTTCGCGCACCCTGCAGGCGGCCAACGGCGTCTCGCAGATCAACCGGGTCGGCGGCGTCGCCCGTGAAGTCAATGTGGTGGTCAACGCCGACAAGCTCGCCGCGCGCGGCCTGACCGCGACCCAGGTGAACACCGCGCTCCGCGGCTTCGTCACCGATTCCCCCGGCGGGCGGGTGAACATCGGCGGCCGCGAGCAGACGTTGCGGGTCTATTCCAACCCGTCGTCGATCAACCAGATCCGCGACATGACCATCCCGACAGGGAGCGGGCGGTTCGTGAGGCTGTCGGACGTCGCCGATGTGGGCGACGGCGCCTCCGAAGTCCGCGGCTTCGCGCGCCTGAACGGCCGGCCGGTGGTGGGCTTTCAGGTCTCCAAGACCAAGGAGGCGTCCGACGTCGCCACGGAGGATGCAGTCGTCAAGGCGATCGCGCAGCTGGAGAAGAAGAACCCGGGCGTGAAGATCACCAAGATCTTCTCCTCGGTGGACAACACGCGCGCGGGATTCCACGCCACCCAGCACGTGCTGACCGAGGGCATGATCCTGGCCGCCCTGGTGGTGCTGTTCTTCCTGCGCGACTGGCGCGCCACGGCGATCACCGCGGTGGCCATGCCGATCTCGCTGATCCCGACCTTCTTCGTGATGAAGCTGGCCGGCTTCTCGCTGAACATGGTGACCCTGCTTGCGCTCACCCTGGTGATCGGCATCCTGGTCGACGACGCCATCGTCGAGATCGAGAACATCGAGAAACGGGTGGCCCGGGGGCTTCGCCCCTACCAGGCCGCCATGGAAGGCGCCGACGCCATCGGCCTGGCCGTGGTCGCGACCACCATGTCGATCGTGGCGGTGTTCACCCCGGTCAGCTTCATGCCGGGCATTCCTGGTCAGTTCTTCAAGGAGTTCGGCCTCACCGTTTCGGTGGCGGTGCTGTTCTCGCTGCTCGTGGCCCGCCTGGTGACCCCCCTGATGGCGGCCTATCTGCTGAAGCCGAACGTCCAGGCTCACGACCGCAAGCCGTTCCAAGGCTTCTATCGCAACGTCCTGGAATGGGCCCTGGCCCATCGGATCATCGCGGCCTTCATGGGCTTCGTGCTGTTTGTGGCGTCGCTGGCGCTGTTCCCGCTGCTGCCGCAGGGCTTCCAGCCGGCTGGCGACCCGGACTTCCTCTACGTCGACATCCAGGGCCCTCCCGGAGCCTCGGTGGCCGACATGGAAGACATCGCCGGGCGGATCAACCAGGTCTTCTTCAAGCAGCCGGATGTGACCGGTGTCTTCATCCAGATCGGCTCCAACGCCAGCGCCTCCTTCGGCCCGAACTCCGGCGGCGGCGGGGGCGGAGACCTGCGCAGCGGCACGGCGACCATCCTCTTGCGCACCGATCACCGGCCGAGCGGCGACTCGATCAAGAACCGTCTGCGCGACCAGTTGCGGGCTATTCCCGACGCGCGCCTGACCTTCCTCGATTTCCAGGGCGCGGCCGGCTTCCAGCAGATTCTAACCGGCGACAATCCGGACAATCTCACGCGTGCGGCCCGCGAGCTCGAGGTCGAAATGCGCAAGCTGCCCGAACTTGCCGACCCTCACCCGTCCAAGCCGCCCGAAGCGCCGCAGATCGTCATCAAGCCGCGCACCGAGGAGGCGGCGCGGCTGGGCGTCTCGTCCGACACCATCGCCACCATCGTGCGTGTCGCGACCGTCGGCGACATCGACGCCAACGTCGCCAAGTTCAACGAGGGCGAACGGCGGATTCCGATCCGCGTGCGCCTGCCGGGCGACGCCCGCGCCAACATCCAGCGCATCGCCAACCTGCGCGTGCCCACCGGCAACGGCGGTACGACCACACTCTCGAGCGTGGCCGACATTGATTTCCAGGCGGGACCGTCACGCATCGACCGGCTGAACCGCGAACGTCAGCTCACCGTCCTTGCCGAATTGAACGGCGTGGAGATGGGCCAGGCGCAGCGGGCGGTGAACAACCTGCCGATCATGAAGAACCTGCCGGCCGGCGTGCGCCCGGCCGCCATCGGCAACCAGCAGGCCATGGCCGAGCTGTTCGGCGGCTTCCTGGCCGCATTCGGAGCCGCGGTCTTCCTGATGTACGCGGTGCTGGTCCTGCTGTTCCGCAGCTTCTTCAAGCCGGTGATCATCCTGACCGCGCTCCCGTTATCATTCGGAGGCGCGTTCTTCGGCCTGCTGCTCTTCAACCTCTCGCTGTCGATCCCCTCGCTGATCGGCTTTCTGATGTTGATGGGCCTGGCGGCGAAGAACTCGATCCTGCTGGTTGAGTACGCCATCGAGCGCGAACGCGAGGGCATGAGCCAGCACAACGCGCTAATCGAGGCCTGCCGCGAGCGGGCGCGCCCGATCATCATGACCACCGTGGCCATGGCCGCCGGGATGCTGCCCACCGCCTTTGCGCTGGAGAAGGGCTCGGAGTTCCGCCAGCCGATGGCCGTGGCGGTGATCGGCGGGCTGATTACGAGCACCATGCTGTCGCTGGTCCTGGTCCCGGTCGTCTACCGCTTCGTCGATGACTTCGAGCAGTGGCTGAAGCCGAAGCTCGCCAAGCTGACCACGCCGCGCGAGCCGATCGGCGTGCCGGCGCCGGAGGATCGCCTCTGAGGCGTCTGGATAGGGCGACCCGTCCTTGCGGGTGAACCGCCCGTCGGTGCTGGCGCTCATCATGTCGACGTCTGAGCAGGTGGTAAGGTCGGCGGGCGAGCGGGAACCGACTTCCAGGTAGAGCGCCATCGCGCCCGATCGGTTGATCATGTGATGGCCGTCGCCGGAGTTCTTGGGGAAGGCCGCGCAATCGCCGGCGCGCAGCAGGGTCTCGCCGGCGTCTTCGATCAGCGTCAGTTCGCCTTCGAGCAGATAGACGAACTCGTCCTCGTGGCTGTGCCAGTGCCGCTGGCTGGACCACCCGCCCGGCGGCAGGCGCATGAGATTGACGCCGAAATCGGTGAGCCCGCCAGCATTGCCCAGTCGCTGCCGAATCCGCTCGGCGCAGGGCGCGTCGAAGGGCGGCGGATAGCCCGAGCCTTGACGTTGCGGGACGTCGGCGAGGTCGATCTTGGGCATGGCGGTCTGCCTCCTTCAACAGCCTGTCAGGTCGGCCCACGGCCATCGCGGGCGCGGCGCACCCGGGCGCCCAGGGCCAGCGGGCGGTTGAGCAGCTTGCGGAACTCGTCGCGCTTCTCGTGGATCGAGGCGATCACCAGGCCCATGGGCACGCCCAGGTCGACCAGCAGGCTTTCGGAGAGCTGCAGGCTGGCCTCAATGGTCTCCGGCACCGCGTCGGTGACGCCCAGTGCATAGAGTCGGCCCGCATGACGCGCGTCGCGGGCGCGGGCGACGATCATCAGATCGGGCCGCAACTCTTTCGCCGAAGCGACCACCGCCTCAGCCCCGTCGGGGCTGTCCATGGTGACGACAAGGGCCGGAGCGGTATCCAGGCCGCAGCGGCGCAAGAGCTCCGGCCGCGAGGCGTCGCCGAAGTAGATGGTCTTGTCCTCGCGCCGCGCGGCGTCGACCAGGCGGGTGTCGCGCTCGATGGCGGTCCAGGGCACGGCGTGATGGGTCAGCATCTCGCCAACCAGCCGGCCGACCCGGCCGAATCCCACGATCAGCACTCGGGTGTCGGAGCCGCGCGGCAGGGAAGGCGGCTGGTGCTCAGGCGTGGCGGCAGCTGAACCCTGGCCGATCCGCGCGCCGAGCGTCGTGAGGGCGGGAATGGCGAACATGGTCAGGGTGACGGCGGTCAGCGAGGCCTGGCCCGTGCCCTCCGGGAACAGGCCCGCGGCCGTGGCCTGATTGACCACGATGAAAGCGAACTCGCCGCCGGCCGCCAGCGCCAGGCCGGCCTCGAGAGCGCTGCGGGCCTTGAGCCGGAAGAGACGGGCCAGAATGGCGACCGAGCTGGTCTTGAGCGCAAGCAGGGCCGCGGCGATGCCCAGCACCAGCATGGGCTCGCGGAACAGCAGCGACAGGTCGAGGCCGATGCCCATGGAGAGGAAGAAGAGGCCGAGCAGCAGACCCTTGAAGGGCTCGACGGTGACCTCGACCTCATGGCGGTACTCGGTCTCGGCCAGCAGCAGGCCGGCGATGAAGGCCCCCAGGCCCATGGAAAGGCCGGTGGCGGCGGCCACCAGTCCCGCGCCGATCACCACCAGGAGGCTGGCGGCCACGAACAGCTCCTGGCTGCGCGCCTTGGCCACCGAGCGCATCATCGGGCGAAGCAGCAGCCGTCCGGCCACGGCCAGGATCAGCAGCCCGCCGATCCGCGGAGCCAGCGCCCACAGGACTTCCGGACCCAGGCCGTTCGCACCGCTGCCGATGACGCTGAGACCCACCAGGAGCGGCGCGACCGCGATGTCCTGGAACAGCAGCACCGAAAACACCGCGCGCCCGGCCGACGACTGCAGCCGCTTCTTCTCGGCGAGCGCCGGCATCGCGACGGCCGTCGAGGAGAGCGCCAGCGCCAGACCGAGCACCCCGGCCACCAGCGGCGTGAGATGCAGGACGGCGACGCCGGCCGCCGCCAGCAGGGCCGCGCCGACGATCACCTGCGCGGCGCCTAGGCCGAAGACCATGCGGCGCATGGCCCTCAAGCGCTCCCACGACAGCTCCAGGCCGATGGTGAACAGCAGGAAGACCACGCCGAACTCGGCGAGCTGGGCCACTTCGGCCGGCTCTTCGACGGTGAAGGCGGCGAGCCACGGGACCCGTTCGGAAAGCGCGCCCAGACCTTCCGGGCCCAGGATCACGCCCGCGCCCAGGAACCCCAGGATCGGCGAGATCTTCAGCCGCGTGGCGAGCGGAACCACGATCCCCGCCGTCGCCAGGAAGAGGACGAGGTCCTTGTAGTCGCCGGGCGAGACACCGTGGGCTTCGGTCATCCCCAATTGGTGCGGGACGACGAGGGCGGCCGCAAGACCGCGCTTCGGCCCTAGATCTCGCCCCTGAGGATCTTGGCGAACAGCGCCGGATCGACGTTGCCGCCGGAAACGACGACGCCCGTGGTCTTACCCCTGGCGTCGACCTTGCCCGTCAGCAAGGCGGCCAGGCCCACCGAACCGCCGGGCTCGATCACCAGCTTCAGCGTCTGGAAGGCGTAGCGCATCGCCTCGGCGACCTCGGGGTCGGTGAGGCCGACGGCGCCGGTGAGGTTGGCTTTCAGGATCGGCCAGGTGACGTCGCCGGTGGACGGGCTTTCCAGGGCGTCGCAGAGGGTGCGCGTCGAGGGCTTGATGGTGACCTTCGCGCCGCTCGCCAGGGACTGGGCGAGGTCGTTGTAGACGGATGGCTCGGCGCCCCAGATCTCCGTTTTCGGCGAGAGTTCCTTCACCACCAGGGAGATCCCCGACAGCAGGCCGCCGCCGCCGACCGGCGAGACCAGGGTGTCGAAGACCGCGTTCGCCGCCTTGGCCTGGGCCATCATCTCCAGGCCGGCCGTACCCTGGCCCGCTGCGATGTGCGGGTCGTCGAAGGCCGGCACCACCACGGCGCCGCGGCTCTTGGCGATCTCGTCGGAAATCGCCTCGCGGCTTTCGTTGATGCGGTCGTAGAGCCGGATCTCCGCGCCATAGCCGCGGGTGGCCTCGACCTTGATGGCCGGGGCGTCGGACGGCATGACGATCATCGCCGGCATGCCCAGCAGCTTCGCCGCGAGTGCCACGCCCTGGGCATGGTTGCCCGAGGAGAAGGCGACGACGCCGGCCTTGCGCTGCTCGGCGTCGAGCTGGACCAGGCGGTTGTAGGCGCCGCGGAACTTGAAGGCGCCGACCCGTTGCATGGTCTCGAGCTTCAGGAGCACGCGGCCGCCAAGGCGCTCGTTCAGCGCCGGGCTCTCGAACAGTGGGGTCTCGACCGCGTGGCCCTTCAGGCGCTCGGCGGCGGCCTGGACGTCGGCGAAGGTCACGCTCATTTGGCGAACACCATGGCGTCGTCGGCGAAGGCCTTGAACTCCAGCGCGTTGCCGCTGGGGTCGAGGAAGAACATGGTCGACTGCTCGCCCGGCTCGCCCTTGAAGCGGGTGTAGGGCTCGATGACGAACCGGGTCCCGGCGGCCTTCAGTCGCTCGGCGAGGACGTCCCAGTCGGCCGGCGACAGGAGAGCGCCGAAATGGCGGACCGGCACGTTGTGACCATCCACGTCGTTGGTGGACTTATGGCCCACCTCATCAGGCGCTAGGTGGGCGACGATCTGGTGGCCGTGAAAATCGAAGTCGATCCACTCGTCGCTGGAGCGCCCTTCCGGACAGCCCAGCAGGAGGCCGTAGAAGGCGCGGGCTTCGGCGAGATCGCGAACGGGAAAAGCCAGGTGGAAACGCGGAATGTCCATGTCTGCCTCACGGGGGCGCACCGCACTGGCGCCCGACGGCTCGCCTGATAGCGTGAGCGGAGGCTTCGCGGAACCTCTCCGCCCACATGAATTCGGAGGGAGAGGAGGCTTGAGTCGACCGCCGCTCTCGTCTACACACCCGCCGCGCCCGGTTTGCTGGGCCCCAGACCTGATCCAGGCCATCCGCCGAGTCCCTGTCGAAGGGCGGCTGGTTCTCTCCGGCAGGGAGAGGGATCGTATCCAAAATGGCCAATGTGACCGTGATCGGCGCCCAGTGGGGCGACGAGGGCAAGGGCAAGCTCGTCGACTGGCTGTCGAACCGCGCCGACGTGGTGGTGCGCTTCCAAGGCGGCCACAACGCGGGCCACACCCTGGTGGTGGGCGACCAGGTCTACAAGCTGTCGCTGCTGCCCTCCGGCGTAGTGCAGGGCAAGCTGTCGGTGATCGGCAACGGCGTGGTGGTCGATCCCTGGCACCTCCTGGAAGAGATCGCCAAGATCGGCGCCCAGGGCATCACGATCACCCCCGACCTCCTGGTGCTGGCCGACAACGCCTGCCTGATCCTGCCCCTGCATCGCGACCTGGACCAGGCCCGCGAGGCCGCGGCGACCAACAAGATCGGCACCACAGGGCGCGGAATCGGCCCGGCCTATGAAGACAAGGTCGGCCGCCGCGCGATCCGCGTCGCCGACCTCGCCGACCGGGAGGCGCTGGAGGCCAAGATCGACCGCCTCCTGGCCCACCACGCGCCCCTGCGCCGGGGTCTGGGCCTGCCGGAGGCCGACGGCGCCGCCCTGCTGGCCGAGCTGGAGCGCATGGCGCCGCTGATCCTGCCCTTCGCCAAGCCCGCGTGGCTGCTGCTGGGCGAGCTGGTGAAATCCGGCAAGCGGGTGCTGTTCGAGGGGGCTCAGGGGGCCCTGCTCGACGTCGACCACGGCACCTACCCTTACGTGACCTCGTCCAACACCGTGGCCGGGCAGGCCGCGGCGGGCTCGGGCCTTGGGCCGAAGGGGCCAGGCTATGTGCTGGGGATCGTCAAGGCCTACACCACCCGCGTCGGCGAGGGGCCGTTCCCGACGGAGCTTACCGACGAAGTCGGCCAGCACCTGGGCACAATCGGCAAGGAGTTCGGCACGGTGACCGGCCGTTCGCGCCGCTGCGGCTGGTTCGACGCGGCCCTGGTGCGCCAGTCGGTGGCCCTCAATGGGATCAGCGGAATCGCGCTGACCAAGCTCGACGTCCTGGACGGCCTGGCGACGCTCCAGATCTGCACCGGCTACCGGCTCAAGACCGCTGAAGGGGGCGATCAGGACTTCAGCTACCTGCCCGCCGGTCTGAAGGCGCAAAGTCAGCTGAGCCCCGTCTACGAGGAGATGGAGGGTTGGAGCGAGACCACCCAGGGCGCGCGGTCCTGGCGCGACCTGCCGGCCAATGCGGTGAAGTACGTGCGCCGGATCGAGGAACTGATCGGGGCCCCGGTGGCGCTGCTTTCCACCAGTCCGCAGCGTGACGACACCATCCTGATGCGCGACCCGTTCCAGGACTAGCGGCGGCTCGCCGCAGCCCCTGGTTGAACGTGGTTATCGTCAATTCGTTCTTTACCCACGCGGCTTTACGGTCGGCGAAGTAGCCGGAGCCCGCCCCTTGTTCAACGCCGACGCCAAGATCGTCCAGCGGATGGTCCCGCTGATGCAGCGGGTGATGATCGTCGATCCGCAGCCGGCGGGCGCCAGGCTGATCGGCGAACTGATGCGCGACATCGCCCGTTCGCAGGTCTGGGTGGCCGAGACCAATGAGAAAGCCATCCGCCTGGCCGGCAGCTACGACCCGCACATCATCTTCGCCGAGATGGGCCCCGGCGCCGTCGACGGCATCGCCTTCACCCGCGAGCTGCGCCGCAGCCACCTGTCGGCGCGCTATGCCCCGGTGATCATGGTCACCGGTCAGGCCACGGCCGCCGGCATCCTGGCCGCCCGCGACGGCGGCGTGCACGAGTTCCTGCGCAAGCCCTTCACCATGAAGGACCTGCTGCGCCGGCTGGAAGCGGTGACGCTGCGCCAGCGCGACTGGGTCGAGGCGGTGGACTACGTCGGCCCCGACAGGCGGCGGTTCAACTCGGGCGACTACCAGGGCTCGCTGAAGCGCCGCTCCGACGCCCGCGAGACGCCCGACAGCGAACGTCTGGCCCAGGCGCTGAAGATCCTGCGCTCGGCCATCGTCGCGGTGGCGTCCGACCCGGTGCAGGCGATGCGATCCATGCAGGCCCAGGTCGTCGACCTGCGCAAATGCGGCATGAGTGTCGCCGACCTGAAGCTGACAACCGCCGCCATCGACTTCGGTCGCGTGCTCGACGAGGCCGAACGGAAGGGCGTCCCCTACGATCAGGCGATGCTCACCGAAAAGGCCGCCACCCTGCTGGCCTACATGCCCAAGGAAGACGCGGTCGCGGCCTGAGGGCGCGGTCTGACCGCAGCCCAGCGCCCCAAGCCGATCGGCGATCGGCGATCACCGGCCCGGGGCTGAGCGCCGGTCCGGAACCCCCTCGGGGAAAACGACCGAAGACCTCCACGGATCAGCGTCCCCCGCGATAGCTGCTGGCCGGCTAAGTGCCCGGATGAAAAAAACTTTATGTTGCGTCGGGCGACTAAAATCCGGCGCCCGCATTCCTAAATTGGGTTGGACGCCCTGAGGCCGGAATGGGCCGGGAGGGCTTCAGCTTCGACCGACGGCCATTCGCGACCCTCGGCCTCTGATGGAGGTCACAATGAAGAAGATTCTCACTACGCTCGCCGCCGCGACCCTATTGCTCGCGCCGCTCGCGGCTGAAGCCCAGCACGGCGGCTCCCATGGCGGCGGAGGCGGCGGCTTCCACGGTGGCGGCGGTGGCTTTCATGGCGGTGGCGGCTTCCACGGGGGCGGCACAGGCTTCCATGGCGGCGGCTTCCATGGCGGCGGCTATCACGGCGGATATGGTGGCGGATACGGTTGGGGCCTAGGCGCCGCCGGACTGGGTTTCTTCGCGGGCGCGGCCCTGGCTGACCCCTGGTACGGCGACTACGGCTACGACGATTACGCCTACGGCCCCCCGATGGCCTATGGCTATCCCCCCTATGACTATGGGCCGGCGCCGGCGACTGCGCCCCCGGCGCAAGCTTGCGGCCAATGGATCTGGAATGCGGGCGCTTCGAAATATGACTGGGCCCCCGGCCCCTGTCCCACGCCGCCCGTCGATTGACGTCGCGGTCTCGCCCAGCGGCCACGCCGCAGCGACAGCGGTTCCGACGGTGAAATTCTTTTCACTCGTCCGCCGAACGTCGGGGAATATGATCGCGACGTAGGCAGGAAATCGCCGGTTTTCCGTTCTGCCCAATCCCCCCGGGCGCGGAAAGCGGCCCGCTTCGGCGACCCCAAACACGCCGGAGCGGGCAACGCTTTGCCTCTCGCCGGCCGCGCCCTGATCCGCCTGCGCCGTTGACGCGGCGCCCGCCTCCGCTATCCCTGCGACCCAGTCGAGTTTGGGGAAGCCAGGTATGTTGCTTGTCAAAGCCTTTGCGCGTGGGGCTGCGCTGTCCATGGCGTTGGTTGTTCCCGCCTTCGCTCAGCAGGCCATGGATCCCACCTTCGCCGAGCATCAGAAGGCCTGGACCACCAAGCCGGAGTTCTCGAGCCCGCTGGTTGATCACCTGCCGGTCGTGACGACCGTGCCCAGCCCGCGCGATGTGCTGGGCCACGACATCGGCGCGCCCCGGGTGCTTGACCACTATGACGCGATCCTGAAGTACTACCGCGCGCTCGCCGCCAAGTCGCCGCGGGTGAAGATCGTCGAGACCGGCAAGACCGAGGAGGGCCGGCCCACGGTGGTGGTGCTGATCTCGTCGGACGAGAACATGGCCAACGTCGAGGCCAACCGGAAGAACCTCGCGCGCCTGGCTGACCCGCGCGGCCTCAGCGACGCCGACGCCAAGACGATCATCGCCCGGACCAAGCCGATGTACGTGGCGCTGGGCGGCCTGCACTCGGCCGAGACCGGGCCGCCGGAGATGCTGATGGAGCTGGCCTATCGGCTGATCACCGAGGACAGCCCGCTGATCCAGCAGATCCGCGCCAACGTCATCGTCGGCATCAATCCGGCCACCGACCCCGACGGGCGCGACCGCTATACGGACTGGTACTACCGCAACAAGATCGACGACACCGACGACCTCAACGCCGTCCCCGGCGCGCCCTACTGGGGCAAATACATCTTCCACGACAACAACCGGGACATCAACTACACCGGGCTTAGCGCGCGGAATCTGTTGGACTTTTATCTGCAGTGGCATCCGCCGGTGATGCACGACCTGCATGAGTCCGTGCCCTTCCTCTACACCTTCTCGGGCCAGGCGCCGCAGAACCCGAGCCTGGACCCGATCCTGTTCGGGGAGATGCCCTGGATCGCCAACTTCGAGATGGCGCAGCTGACCAAGTACGGCATGCCGGGCGTCTGGACCCACGGCTACGTGGACGAGTGGTCGCCGGGCTACGTGGGCTTCATGTCCACCAACCACAACGGCCTCTTCAAGATGTACGAGACCTTTGGCAACGGCGGCGCCACGACGGAGCTCCGCCACGTCAAGCCGGTGGACGGGCCGGGGGAGGACCTGCACGCCCAGGACCAGACCACCCGCGACTGGTTCCGACCGGACCCGGCCTACAAGGTCGTCGAATGGTCGATGCGCAACAACACCAACTACATGGAGACCGGCGTTCTGACCGGGCTCTCGGCGGTGGCGTCGAACCCGCAGCTAATCGTCGAGAACTTCTATCAGAAGAGCCGCAACTCCATCGAGGCGGGCCGCAAGGACGCGCCCTACGCCTTCGTCATCCCGGGCGACCAGCCGGACATGACGCGAGCGGCCCTGGTGGTGAACCTCTTGCGCATGCAGGGGATCGAGGTCGGCCAGACCACGGTCGCAATCACGCTGAAGGAAGGCAAGTTCCCGTCCGGATCCTTCATTGTCAAACGCGACCAGCCCTATGGTCGCCTGGCCAAGATCCTGCTGGAGAAGCAGATCTTCCCCGACAACAAGCTCAGGACCTATGACGACAGCGCCTGGACCATGGGGATGATGGCCCATGTGAAGGTAACGCCCAGCGCCGACCTGAAGGCGCTCGACGTGGCGACGACGCCGGTGGACCAGGACAGGCCGCAAGGGTCGATCGGCGCGGCGGGCGCGGGGACTTACGCGGTGATCGACCACGGCTCGATCAACCTGGCCACCCTGCGCTACCGGCTGAAGGGCGAAGGCGTGCGGATCGCCGAGGCGTCGTTCAAGGCCGGCGATGTGGCGGTCCCGGCCGGCTCGTTCCTGGTGGAGGGCAAGGCCTACGACAAGCTGAAGGCCGCGGTGGTCCCGCTGGGGCTGACGGCGGTGGCGTTGACGGAGAAGCCGACCGTGGCCAGCCACGAGGCGGCCCTGCCGCGCCTGGCGGTCTATTCCACCTGGGGCTCGACCCAGAACGTCGGTTGGGTGCGCTACGCCTTCGACCAGTATGAGACGCCCTACGACCTGATCTTCAAGGACGAGGTGAAGAAGGGGTCCTTGCGTGCCAAGTACGACGTGATCGTGGTCCCGAGCCAGGGCCGCTCGTCGAAGAACTTCGTCTTCGACATCCCCATGACCGGCAAGCCGCTGCCCTACACCAAGACGGCGGAATATCCGACGCAGGGGGCCTACGGTTCGTCGCCGGATATCCGCGGCGGCCTGGGGCTGACCGGGCTGGAGGAACTGCGCAAGTTCGTGGCCGACGGCGGGACCCTGATCACGCTGGGTGATTCCAGCGCCGTACCTGCCGACTTCGGGATCACCCCGCAGGCCGAGATCCGGCGGCCGGGCGCGACCTTCTATGCGCCGGGCCCGATCGTCACGGCGAAGATCCTGAAGCCCGCCAACCCGATCTTTTACGGCTACACCGAGCCCACGACGACGGTGCGCTGGGCCTCGGCCTCGCTGCTGTCCCTGCCGTTGCGCGACCAGCAGAACGTGTTGATGAGCTTCCCCGGCGGCGACAAGGCCGTGCAGAGCGGGCTGATGGTCGGCGCCTCGGACGTGAAGGACCGCCCGGCCATCGTCGACCTGCCGGTGGGCCAGGGGCAGGTGGTGATGTTCATGACCAACCCGATCTACCGCTGGCAGAACTTCGGCGAGTACCGGATGCTTTACAACGCGCTGTTCTCCTACAAGGACCTGCGCACAGGCCTGGGCGGCCCGCCCATCATCCCCGACCCCAACGCCAAGGACGACGAGAAGAAGCCGGACGCGGACGACAAGAAGGTGGAGGGGTAGGCCTAAAGGCTCCGCAAGAGTGGCGCCTCAGTCGTTTGAACCACGGAAAACACGAAAGAGGACAGCCGAGCCGGCCGGCTATGAAAGTGTTAGGCCAAGCACCTTTTCGCTGGACACTATTTGAGAATAGTCCCGGCACGTATGTCCTTTCCGCTCTGTGCGGAAGGGTCGTTCAATACGGCGTCGACATTCTGCTCTCAGCCGATGAAGCTCGTGCGTACGAGGAAACCGGTGAGACCACTATCGATGCACTTGCGGACGCCGTCTACGCAGACCCGGGTCACTACCAGGCGAGAGCGTTGATCGACTTTGCGAACGGTAATGGCTGGCGCAACGCGATCGACGAATGGCGAGAAGCACGCCGATAGGCATTGGAAGCGACGGCAGAGCCGCCCGTGTCGCGCAAAAGGCAGACTGCTTCGGCGCCCCGTTCCGTGTTCAAAAACTGCAAATAGAAAGCCGCCTCTCGGCGGCTTTCTCTCAGTGCGGCATCTTGTGAGCCCTACGCGTCGACCAGGTTGCGGTCCAGTGCGGCGGCCTTCATCGACTTCTGCAGCTTCTCGAACGCGCGGACCTCGATCTGGCGGACCCGCTCGCGGCTGACGCCGTATTGCGAGGCGAGCTCTTCGAGCGTGGTGGGTTCGTCCTTCAGGCGCCGCTCGGTCAGGATGTGACGCTCGCGGTCGGAGAGTTCGGTCATGGCCTCTTCCAGGAGACCCATGCGCAAGGACTTTTCCTGGGTGTCGGCGACCACGGTCTCCTGAGACGGCGTGGTGTCGTCCACCAGCCAGTCCTGCCATTCGCTCTCCGAGTCCGCGCGCATCGGCGAGTTCAGCGAGGCGTCGCCGCCGGAAAGCCGGCGGTTCATCGAGATGACTTCCTCGTTGAGCACGCCCAGCTTGGTGGCGATGGTCGAGACCTGATCGGGATGCAGGTCGCCCTCCTGCAGGGCCGAGATCTCGCTCTTGGCCTTCCGCAGGTTGAAGAACAGCTTCTTCTGGGCGGCGGTGGTGCCCATCTTCACCAGGCTCCACGAGCGCAGGATGTATTCCTGGATCGAGGCGCGGATCCACCACATGGCGTAGGTCGCCAGACGGAAGCCCTTGTCCGGATCAAACTTCTTCACTGCCTGCATCAGGCCGACGTTGCCTTCGGAGATCACTTCGCCGATCGGCAGGCCGTAGCCGCGGTAGCCCATGGCGATCTTGGCCACCAGACGCAGGTGGCTGGTGACCAGCCGATGGGCGGCTTCGGGGTCTTCGTGCTCCTGCCAGCGCTTGGCGAGCATGAACTCCTCGTCCTTCGCCAGCATCGGGAACTTGCGGATTTCAGACAGATAACGGCTGAGGCCACCGTCGGGTGACATCACGGACAGGGCGCTTGCGGCCATTGTTCTTCTTCCCCTTCTCTCCTGGACGTCCGGGCCGGCGCGCTCGTCGCGCGCAAGGTCCAGCCACCCCCTCAACCCCTCAGATATGTACGAGGTTGCGGTTGTGGAAGACCCGGGAGCGAACCCGGAATGTCCTACTGCTCTAGTGGGACTTTCTAGCCCCCGAAATGGGCGCCTTCAAGGCATGGATTCTCACATGGCGTGCAGCAAAGCTCACGGTCGCGTCTTGATCAGGATCAGGAGAACAGCTTGCGCAGCTCGATCTTCCAGGTGCGGCCCAACGGGTCGAGATAGGCCGGCTGGAAGTTGATCGGCGTCGCGCCGGTCATATCGTGCACCGAGATGCGCTGGTCGAAGATGTTGGCCACGGAGAAGGAGACGCGAACCCCCTTCAGCCACGGCTGCTGCTCCACCAGGGTCTTGCGCTGGGTGAGGTCGGCGAACACCCGGGCGTTGACCTTGATCAGGCCGGAGAAATCGAGGTCGCCGGTCGAGCCGGCGGCGCCCTTGACCGTGGTGCCGCTCTTCCAGTCGGCGTTCAGCTCCGCGCCATAGCCGCGCTCGGCGATGTTGATCTGCGCCTGGATTTCCTGTTGCGGCTGGCCGCCGGCGCCGCCCAGGGAGGCGCCATTGAGGAAGTCGATTAGCGGTCCGCCCGGCCGGGCGAGGAACCGGTCGGCGAAGTAGACGGTGTGGAAGACGCTGATGCGCAGCCGTCCGTCCTGGCCTCCGCCGCCGCGTCCGCCAGGTCCGCCAGGCCCGCCACGCCCGCCGCCGAACCCGCCGCCGCCCGGACCGCCGCCACCTGCCACAGCGCCCAGTGGAGGCCCGCCGACCGGCGGGACGCCCCCGGCGTCGGGGGTTGCGCCCGGCGTTCCGGGCGGCCCTCCGACCGAGCCGTCCGGCGGCGGTCCGCCGGCGCCCGGTTGCGGGCCGCCGGGCCCCCGGCCGAGCGCGCCGGCGACGCCGGCGCGGCGGAGCTGCTGGAACAGCTGGTTGCGCGGCGGCGGAGCGGTCTTGGGCCCGATCGGGCGGGAATAGTCGAAGCCCCACTTCAGCGAGTTGACGTCCTCGCTGGCGAAGTTCACCGGCCGATAGTCCACTTCGGTCAGATCGCCATTGTCGTCGCGGATGAAGCGGTCGGGGAACGCCGCCTCGAGGGCCGCCGTGGCGGCGGGGAAGGTGGTGATCGGGTTGCGGTAGTGGATCTGATTGTAGTCGGCGCGGAAGATCAGCTGCTTGTCCTGGAACGGCTGGTAGGTGATCCGCGCGGAGAAGCGGTCGCGATTGTCCTTGGTCAGGGTCGAATTGCCGCCGGTGATTTCGGTGACGTCGACCGTCTGGCCCGTGGCGAAGTCGAAGATCCGCGTATTGGGCGTGAGCAGCAGGGCAGCGCCGCTCTGTTGCTGGCTGGGCGCGGCCTGGTCGTGCAGTTCGTTGACCAGGATGGACAGCCCGGTGATCGGCGACCAGTGCACGCCGTAGCCGAAGGTCTGCAGGACGCCGTAGCCGGTGACCGTCTGGGCCGCCACGTGGGCGTTGACGGTGACGTCGCCGAACATCGGCAGGACCTTGTTCTTGGTGCTGGTGAGCGGCAGGTCGATGCTCGCCTGGACGTTGCCGCTGTCCTGCGAGAAGTTCTGGGACTCGCTCAATTCCAGCCGCTGGGATTCCGACTGGAAAGCCGAGCTGGTTGCGCCAAGGCGGAAGCTGGTGCGGATCTCGCCGGCCGGGATGGTCCAGATCGGCCCCGAAGCCACGAACTGCATGTTGGCGGTGTCGGTGATGGTGCGCGAGGTGTCCGGGGCGGCCCGCACCAGCAGATTGGTGGGATAGGGTCCGGCCGGATTGACCGTCCCGGCCAGGATCGCCGCCTCCAGGGCCGTGGAGCTAAAGCCGGTGTCGTTGTCGTTGATGGTGTCGGCGTGGTCGTAGTTGCCGGTCAGCGCCAGGCGCCACCGCGAGATGTCGCGGTTGAAGCTCATGCCTAAGTGCCCGGTCCAGGCGTCGGAGGTCTGGTTCAGGGGGCCGAGGCCGGTGACCAGCCGATCGACCTGAAGACCGGACGCGGTGGCGAAGTCGATGGCCGGCAGCCCGCGCTGGGCGTCGGTGGTGGTGTCCTGAAGGGTGACGTTCACCGTGGCGCTGATGCCGGCGATGAACGGCCGCGTGTAGACGGCGTTCAGCGACACCATCTGGCTCTCGGGCTGGAGGGTCCGATAGGGCCGCTGGTCGACCGGATTGCCGGCGAGATCGAGGGTCGGCCCGGTGGCCAGGGACGTGACGCCCCTTTGCGCCTCGGTCAGGGCGGCCTGCGGGTCGAACTTGAGGTCGAGGTTGAGGCGCTGCTCGCCGTTGATGCGGGTGATGCCGCCTTCCGCCTGGCCCGAAGCCCCGCCGCCCTCGGTGGAGGCGCCGCCCTGCAGGTCGGCCAGCACCACGTCGACGTGGTCTTTCAGCACGATGTTGACCACCCGCTGATTGGCCGAGAAGCCGTATTTCAGCGCGGCTTCCTCCGGCAGGATGTCGACCCGCAGGATCGCCTCGGTGGGCAGGTTGCGGATCTCATTGATGCCGCTGATCCGCCGGCCGTTGACCAGGATCGCCGGGCCCTCGCCGCCACGGCCCGAGTTGGAGCCGATCTCGGGCGCCAGCTCATTGAGCAGTTCGGTGATGGTCGAGACACCATAGGCCTGGACGTCCTCCGGCTGCAGCTGCAGGTCGGGCTTGATATCGCCGACCACCGCGCCGGGCTCGACCTTGGGGGCGGCGTCGACGACCAGCTCCGAGACGGCGGGCGATTTCGGCGCGACCGGAGCAGGCGCAGCCAGCGCGGGCGCGGCGGCCGTCATGACGGCCACGCTTGCGCCGGCGCACAACAGGCCGGCCCGGCGGGCGCGCCGCGAAGATTCAGAAGCGGTCAAAGTCACGCGTCGTCCATCCAAAGGCCGGCCGCGTGGCCCGCCAGTCGCCCCCAAGGCTCCAGCGATCAGACGTCGCCGTTCAGCCCGGCCAAATAAGGGCGCCATTGTTGCGAGGCGATTACCCTCCCCCGACCGGTCGTGCGCAGATGAAATTTCAGAGGTCCTCGAGCAACGCCTGCAGCCTCGCCATGTCGGCCGGCAAGGGGCTCTCGAAGCGCATCGCCTGGCCAGTGACGGGATGGCGGAAACCCAGCACCGCGGCGTGCAGCGCCTGGCGCGTCAGGCCGGCCTCGGCGACGGCCGCGCGGACCGCATTGGCCGGCGGGCCGGAGCCGTACAGCGGATCGCCGAGGCATGGCGCGCCGACCGAGGCCAGGTGCACGCGGATCTGGTGGGTGCGGCCGGTCTCCAGGGTGCAGGCGATGCGCGCCGCGAGTGGCCTGTCCTTCGCGCCGAAGGTCCGCTCGACGACGTAGTGGGTGATCGCATGGCGGCCGCCGGACTTCACCAGGGCCATCTTCTTGCGGTCGGCGGAGGAGCGGCCGATGGCTCCTTCGATGGTTCCCCTGGCCGCGCCCTTTGCGTCCCTGGGCGCGCCGCGGGTCAGAGCGATGTAGACGCGGTCGATGTCGTGGGCGGCGAAGAGGGCGGAAAGGCCCTGGTGGGCGGCGTCGCTCTTGGCCGCCACCACGATGCCGGAGGTGTCCTTGTCGATCCGGTGGACGATGCCCGGCCGGGCCACACCGCCGATGCCCGAGAGGCTGTCGCCGCAGTGGTGCAGCAGGGCGTTGACCAGGGTGCCGCTCTCGCTGCCGGGCGCCGGATGCACGGCCATGCCGGGCGGCTTGTCGACCACGATCAGATGCTCGTCCTCGTAGAGCACGATCAGCGGGATCGCTTCGCCGGCAGGTTCGGCAGCCAGCGGGGCGGGAATTTCCAGCCGGTAATCGCCGGGCACGGCCTTGCCGGAGGCGTTGTTGATAGGCGCGCCATCACGACTGACCCGACCCTCGGCGATCAGCGCCTGGATGCGGGCGCGCGACATCTCCGGCAGCCGCTCGGCCAAGGTCTTGTCGACCCGGCCACCGGCATCCTCGGGCGCGAGCGTCAGGAGGCGCAGGCCGAAGGCCTCTTCCTCGTCGTCCCGCGGACCCTCGGGCGGGACGAGGGTCAGGTCAGTCGCCATCCTTGCCGGTGGCGTCCTCTTCGTGGCCGGTGATCGAGCCTTCGGTGAAGAGATACTCCTTGAGCTGCATGTTCGCCTCGGCGTCGTTGCGGCGGATCCATTCCAGGACCATGGCCGCGTGTTCAAGCTCCTCGCGGGCGTTGTGTCTTAAGATCGCCTCCAGGGTGGGATCGTCGCAGTCGTCAGCCCGCTGGCGATACCAGTCGACCGCCTCGAACTCCTCGATCAGCGAGGTGATCGCATAGTGGAGGTTGAGCGTCCTGCCCTTGAGCTTTTCGCGCGGAACATGAAGGCCTTCGCTGGACACGGTGTCGGACACTCCTGTGATATCGTGGGCTTCTAGATACGTGCGCGAGCCGACAAGCGCGAGGGCGGGAACGACTTATGCGGATCGATAGGCGCAGGGTCCTTGCCGTTCTGGGCCTGGGTGCGGCGGCGTCCGCGCGCCGGGCGCAGGCGCGCGACCGCGTCTCCTTTCAGCATGGCGTAGCCTCGGGCGATCCGCAGCAGGACCGGGTGCTGCTATGGACGCGGATCACCGCGCGAGGTTCCGACAACCTGGCCTTCCGCTGGCGGCTCGATCCTCTGGACGGCAAGGGCGGGGGCAAGCACGGCAGCGGCGTCACCGGCCCGGACCGCGATTTCACCGTCAAGGTGGACGTGGTCAACCTGGACCCTGGCCGGGCCTACAGCTTCCAGTTCGAGTGCGGCGGGGTCAGCTCGCCTGTGGGCCGCACCCACACCCTGCCCGACGGGCCGACCAAGGACGCGGTGCTGGCCTTCTGCGCCTGCGCGCTGTTCCCGAACGGCTATTTCAACGCCTATGGCGCGATCGCCCGGCTTCAGCGCGTCGACGCGATCGTCTGCCTGGGCGACTACATCTACGAGTACGGCGGAACCGGCTCGTACGGGATGGATTCGCCGGTCGCGGGCGAGCGTGCGCCTGACCCAGCCCATGAGTGCGTCAGCCTCGCCGACTACCGCCGCCGTCACGCGCAGTACAAGACCGACCCGCAACTTCAGGCGGCGCACGCGCGGGCGCCCTGGATCGTGGTCTGGGACGATCACGAGACCGCCAACGACGCATGGTTGGACGGGGCCCAGAACCACCAGCCCTCAACCGAGGGCGACTGGAACGTCCGCAAGGCCGTCGCCATCAAGGCCTATTACGAATGGATGCCGATCCGTGAGCCGCCGGGCGGCGGCTTCGCCATCAACCGGTCCTTCGATTTCGGCGACCTGGCGAGCCTGTTCATGCTGGAGACGCGGCTAACCGCCCGCGACCACCAGCTCTATCCCGACACGGAGATGCCCAAGGACCCGACCTTCCCGGAGGTGGCGGCGTTCAAGCGCCGCCTGGCCGACCCCCGGCGCAAGATGATGTCGCCTGGCCAGGAGGCCTGGCTTGGCCAGGGCCTCGAGGAGTCCGTGCGAGCCGCTCGGCCCTGGCAGCTGATCGGCAACGAAGTGGTGATGGCCCGGCTCTCCAC
>NZ_SSMZ01000332.1 GCF_004799395.1 Phenylobacterium sp. | reverse complement strand
GCCCTCGATCATCACCTGCACATTGTGCTTCCAGGCGATCTGGGTGAGTTCGCCAAGCGTCTCCAGCTCGCCGAACTGGGCGGCGTCGTTGGCGTCGGCGATGCAGCCGGGACGCAGGCCGTCGCCAAGCGAGAAGGAGACGTCGTAGGCCTTCATGATCTCGCAGATGTCTTCGAAGTGCTCGTAGAGGAAGTTCTCCTTGTGGTGGCTGAGGCACCACTTCGCCATGATCGAGCCGCCTCGGCTGACGATGCCGGTCACCCGCTTGGCGGTCAGCGGCACATAGGCCAGCCGCACGCCGGCGTGGATGGTGAAGTAGTCGACGCCCTGCTCGGCCTGTTCGAGCAGGGTGTCGCGGAACACCTCCCAGGTCAGGTCCTCGGCCACGCCACCTACCTTCTCCAGCGCCTGGTAGATCGGCACCGTGCCGATCGGCGCGGGGGAGTTGCGCACGATCCAGTCGCGGATGTTGTGGATGTTGCGGCCGGTGGACAGGTCCATGACCGTGTCGGCGCCGCAGCGGATCGCCCAGACCATCTTGTCGACCTCGTCGGCGACGTGGCTGAGCACCGCGGAGTTGCCGATGTTGGCGTTGATCTTCACCAGGAAGTTGCGGCCGATGATCATCGGCTCGAGCTCGGTGTGGTTGATGTTGGCCGGGATGATGGCGCGGCCGCGGGCGATCTCGTCGCGGACGAATTCCGGAGTGCAAAAGTCGGGGATCTCGGCGCCGAAGTCCTCCCCGTCGCGGATGAAGGGGTCGCTCTCCTGGCGGCGCAGGTTCTCGCGGATCGCCACGTATTCCATTTCAGGGGTGATGATCCCGCGGCGCGCGTACTCCAGCTGGGTGACGTTGCCGCCGGCCTTGGCGCGGTAGACGCGGCGCGGGGCCGTGAACTGGGGCGCCAGGTGCGCGCCCTTCGCGAAGCCGTTGTCTTCCGGCTTCACCTGGCGGGGATTTTCGACGAGCTCGATGTCGCCGCGGGAGACCACCCAGGGCTCGCGGGTCTTGGCGAGGCCCATCTCGATGTCGATGGCCGTGGTGGGGTCGGTGTAGGGGCCGGAGGGATCGTAGAGGGTCAGCGCCGGCTCGTTGGCGGACGGGTGCACGGCCACCTCGCGGAACGGCACGCGGATGTCGGGCCAGAGTACGCCGGGCTGATAGACCTTCTTCGACCCCGGCCGTTCGCCGGTGGGGATCTGGGCGGGCTCGAAGGCTGCGGTGGGCTTGTTCATGGCGTGCTCCAGCGTCGTGACGGACCACGGGCGTCGGTCTGGGGGCGTCGGCTGGCAGCGTCCCTTCCCTTCGCCGGCATGACCCGGATCAGGTTCGACGGGTCGCGGGGAAGAACCCGCCTCTCAGCCGCTGCGGCGGCGCCCCGAGGAAGGTCGGCACGGTAAGCCCGAAGGCCGCGCGGCGGAAGGCCGAATGTCTGCATTCGCGCGATCTTCGGCAGTTCCTTGGCTTGCGGACGGCCGTCGCCCGGCTTCCACTCGGCCGTCCTTTCGACGGAGCGAGATCATGTGCAATTCGGATCGGCGCCGCTTCCTGCGGCTGGGCGTGCTGGCGGTCGGCGCGGCGGGTTTGGCCGGGGCGGCGATGGCGCAGGAGCCCGCCAAGCCGAAGGTCTATGTCTGCCCGCCCTGCGGCTGCGCGGCCGACGGCAAGGAGTTCCCGGCGCCCGGCGCCTGCCCGGAGTGCGGCATGCCGCTGATCGAGAAGACGCCGGCGCCGAAGCGGTCGAGCTTCTCGGGCGGCTGAGGCCCATCCCCGGCGGCGCTGGACCGTTACGGCGGCGCTGGACCGTTACGGCGGCGCTACTAAAGTGGCGCCAAAAGGTTCGGAGAGAACGCCATGAAGCCAGCTGTCATGCTGATCAGCGCCGCGGCCCTGGCCGTCGCCGCTGCGCCAGCGCCCGCCGCCCCGAAGGCCGCCGCCAAACAGTGCTTCCGCACCCAGGACATCGGCGGCCACACGGTCGGCGACAGCCACACGCTCTACCTCAGCGTCGGCGGCAAGTCGGTCTACCGGGTCACCATGCGCAACGTCTGCCTGGGCGGCATCTCTTCCAGCGATCCGATCGAGCTGACCGCCCGCGCCGGCTCGGGGAGCATCTGCGAGCCTGACGACCTGGACGTGCGCGCCACCCTGGCCGGCGGCGGCGGGCTTTCCACCCGCTGCCTGATCGACGACATCAGCAAGCTGACGCCAGCCGAAGCCGCGGCCCTGCCGAACGGCGTGAAGCCCTAGGCTTGCACCAGGCGCACCCGGGTCCCCGACAGCACTACGTCACCATCCGCGCCGACGAGCCCGCGGGCCTTGGCGGCGGCGTGGACGGCCAGGGGATCGCGCACGGCCACGTCGAAACGGCCGAGACCTTCGCCGCGGCCATCGTCGGCGCGCACGAACCGCAGCTCGCCGCCGTCGTCCAGGCCGATACGCCAGTAGTCGCCCTTGGGCTCGACCTCGCGGCCGAGCACCGCGCCCCAGCGGGTCGCCATGGCGAAGGGATCCTCGCCCTGCAGCTCGGCGCCGACGATGCCGGTGGAGACGTCCGTGCGCACGTGCTCGCGCCAGACCGGACCGCCCCACTCCCAGCGCTCCCAGGGGTGCATGAAGTCCAGCGACAGGATGGCGCCGCCGATATCCTTCGGGTGGACATGGCTCATAGCGACCGTGCCGCCGTGCAGGTCGGCCTGCTCCACCACGCGGGCCTTGGCCGCGGCAATGCCGGCGCGCGCCTTTTCGATGTCCCTGACCTGCAGGATCACCATGTAGCCGCCGTCGCCGCCGCGTTTCTCCAGCAGGCGCCCGGCGGTGGTGCCCTCCTGCTTGGGCGAGACCACCTCCAGGAAGGTCTCGCCGATGGGGAAGACCGCGTTCTTCAGGCCGAACTTGCCGACCCCGGGATCGGCATAGGCGTAGTCGAGGCCCAGCACCGCGCGGATGTCGGCTTCGGCGGCGTCCAGGTCACCGGCCACCAGGGCGATCTGTCGAAGGCGCATCGGCGTCTGCTCCCCTTGTTTTGGTTTGGACGACCCTAGGCGCATGCCGCAGCGGGGCGTCAAGCCGGGCTTCCGTTTGGGACGCCGGTAGGCCTAGGGTTCGCGCCAACGACATGAGGGAGGATCGGCCATGGCCGCGATCGACACCGGAACCGAAGACCTGCTCGCCGACCTGGACGAGGGCGTGCTGACCCTCACCTTGAACCGGCCAGCGGCGCGCAACGCCATGAGCGATGCGATGAACCAGGCGCTGGGCCGCCAGTTGGCCGCCGCCGAGCTGGATCCGGCGGTGAGGTGCGTCGTCCTGACCGGCGCCGGCCAGGGCTTCTGCGCCGGCGGCGATGTGAAGGGCATGAACGAGCGCAACGCCGGGCCCGGCGGCGGCCCGTCCATCGACGAGGCGATCCACCGCCAGCGGGTCAATCAGCGCGACACCGCCGGGCGGCTGTTCAAGATGCCCAAGCCGACGCTGGCCGCCCTGCCCGGCGCCGCGGCCGGGGCTGGCTTTTCGTTGGCGCTGGCCTGCGATCTGCGGATCATGGCGAGCACCGCCTTCCTGACCACCGCCTTCGCCAAGGTGGGCCTCGCCGGGGACTACGGGGGCACCTACTTCCTGACCCAGCTGATCGGCTCGGCCAAGGCGCGAGAACTCTACTTCCTGTCCGACCGGGTGAGCGCCGAGGAGGCGTTGCGCCTGGGTCTGACAAACTGGGTGTGCGAGCCCGAAGCGCTGGCGGCGAAGACCCGTGAGATCGCGCTGCGCCTGGCCCAGGGCCCGCAGGTCTGCTTCCGCTACATGAAGGAGAACCTCAATCGGGCCATGGGCGGCGAGGTGGACGACTGCCTCGACCTGGAGGTGACCCACCACGTCCACTCCGGGCGGACCGACGACCACCGCGAGGCGGCCAAGGCCTTCGTCGAAAAGCGCGCGCCGGTGTTCCAGGGTCGCTAGTAGGGCGTGACCGAGGGAACCTTTTGGTTTCGCTAGGCATTGACGCTAGCGGTGGGTGCGCGCGGCGACGCGCTTCTGGGAGTTGCGATGGCGTTGGATGCGGTTGAAATCGGCCCGCGCGAGGACGACCGCTACCGGCTGCTGGTCGACGCGATCACCGACTACGCCATCTACATGCTGGACGTCGAGGGCAACGTCGCCAGCTGGAACCCGGGCGCAGAGCGCTTCAAGGGCTATGGGGCCGACGAGATCATCGGCCAGCACTTCTCGCGCTTCTACACCGAGGAAGACCGCGCAACCGGCCTGCCGGCCAGGGCGCTGGCGACTGCCGCGGGCGAGGGCCGGTTCGAGAAGGAAGGATGGCGCGTGCGCAAGGATGGCGCGCGCTTCTGGGCCCACGTGGTGATCGACCCGATCCGCAACCCCGCGGGCGAATTGATCGGCTTCGCCAAGGTGACCCGCGACCTCACCGAGCGCCGACGCGCCGAGGAGAGCCTGAAGCGCAGCGAGGAGCAGTTCCGCCTGCTTGTGCAGGGCGTCACCGACTACGCCATCTACATGCTGGACCCGACGGGCCACGTGTCGAGCTGGAACGCCGGCGCGGAGCGGATCAAGGGCTATGCGGCCGCCGAGATCGTCGGCCAGCACTTCTCGCGCTTCTACACCGACGGCGACCGGCAGACCGGCGAGCCGGAAAAGGCGTTGCGCACCGCCGCCAGCGAGGGCCGCTTCGAGAAGGAGGGCTGGCGGGTCCGCAAGGACGGCAGCCGCTTCTGGGCGCATGTGGTCATCGACCCGATCCGCGGCGACTTCGGCGAGGTGATCGGCTTTGCGAAGATCACCCGCGACATCACCGAACGGCGGGACGCGCTACAGAGGCTGGAGAGGGCGCGCCAGCTACTGTTCCAGGCGCAGAAGCTGGACGCCATCGGCCAGCTCACCGGCGGCATCGCCCATGACTTCAACAACCTGCTGATGGCGGTGATGGGCAGCCTCGAACTGCTGCGCAAGCGACTGCCGCCCGATCCCAAGGCCTCGGTGTTGCTGGAGAACGCCATGCAGGGCGCCCAGCGCGGGGCCACCCTCACCCAGCGCATGCTGGCGTTCGCGCGCAAGCAGGACCTGACGCTCCACGGCGTCGACATCCCGTGCCTGGTGGCCGGCATGACCGGCCTGATCGAACGTTCCATCGGCCCCTCGATCCAGATCCGCACCCGCTTCGCCGCCTGCCTGGGGCCGGCCCTGACTGACGCCAACCAACTGGAAACGGCCTTGCTCAACCTGGCGGTCAACGCCCGCGACGCCATGCCCGACGGTGGCACCATCACCATCGAGGCCAGCGACGAGACCGTCGGCGAGGCCGACGAACTGGGCCTGCCGGCCGGCGCCTATGTCCGCCTGTCGGTGACCGACGAGGGCATCGGCATGGACGAACAGACCCTGGCCCGCGCCACCGAGCCCTTCTACACGACCAAGGGGATCGGCAAGGGCACCGGCCTGGGCCTGCCGATGGTCCACGGCCTCGCCGAACAATCGGGCGGTCGCCTGGTGCTGAAGAGCCGGCCGGGAGAAGGCACGCGGATCGAACTGTGGCTGCCGCACGCGGATTCGGTGGGCGTCGAACGCGTCCTGGCGCGCGCGCTGCAAGCCAGCGCGCCGCAGCGTGTCCTTACCGTCCTGGCGGTGGACGACGACGAACTCGTCCTGACCAACACAGCTGCGATGCTGGAGGACATGGGGCATCGGGTCCTCGCCGCAACCTCGACCGCGGAAGCGATGGTGCTGCTGAGCCGCATCACGCCCGACCTGGTGATCACTGACTTCGCCATGCCGCAGGTCAACGGCCTGCAGCTCGCCGGCGATATCCGCTTGCACTATCCGGGGATGCCGGTGGTTCTGGCGACCGGCTACGCCGAGCTTCCGCCAGGGGCGGGAGAGGACCTGCTGCGGCTCGCCAAGCCTTATGGCCAGGCGGAACTGGCGCAGATCCTACAGCAGGCCTGCCCGCCAAATCCCCCCCACGGCGAGGCGTTGTCCGCGGTCGTCGCAACAGGCTGAAGCGTGTTAGCTTTACCCCAGGGACGGGGCCAAGAGGATCAGGAGAAACGATCATGAAGCGTCTTGTTCTGGCAGGCCTCGCCGCGGCGCTGGCGTTCAGCGCGGCGGCCTATGCGGTCCAGGCGTCGGCGGCGGAAGACAGCTGCCTGCGCCCCGAGTGGCTGCGCAATCACACCGTGGGCGACGACCACACGCTCTACTTCGACTACAACGGCACGGCGACCTATCGCCTGACCACCTCGGACAACTGCCTGGCCGCGGCGACCTCCTCCGACCCGATCGTGCTGCGCAACCGCACCCAGGGCCTGTTCTGCAAGCCGATCGACTGGGACGTCAGCGTACGCGGCGCCCGCTGCATCGTTTCCAGCGTCACCAAGCTCACCCCGGCGGAGGCCGCGGCCCTGCCAAAGGGCAAGCGGCCCTAGCTTCCCACCCCGTCAAGGCTTCCCCCCGCCGCCTCGCTGACGCTCGACACCCTCCCCATGAAGGGGAGGGAAATCGCCCCGAGGGGCTGTCGCTTGCGTCGAGTTCGATGTAAGCGCGGGGCCCATGCACCTGTCCCGTTTCAATCCCCTCCGCTTCGCCCATCTTCCCACGCCGCTGGAGCCGCTTCCCAGGCTGACCCAGGCGCTCGCGACCTCGCCCGGCGGCGGGCCGGAGCTGTGGATCAAGCGGGACGACTGCACGGGTCTCGCCGGCGGCGGCAACAAGACCCGCAAGCTCGAATATCTGCTGGGCGACGCGCTCGCCAACGACGCCACGACGCTGGTGACACAGGGCGCGGTTCAGTCGAACCACGTGCGCCAGACCGTGGCCGCGGCCTGCCGTTTCGGCCTGGAGTGCGAGGTCATCCTCGAGGAGCGCACCGGCTCCAACGCCGTCGACTACACCCAGTCAGGTAACGTCCTGCTGGACGAGCTGATGGGCGCCAAGATCCGCCGGGTGCCAGGCGGCACGGACATGAACGCCGAACTCGCCAAGGTGGCGGCCGAGGTCGCCGAGCGCGGCGGCACGCCCTATGTGATCCCGGGCGGCGGCTCCAACATCATCGGCGCGCTCGGCTATGTGGAATGCGCGCTCGAGTTGGTGAACCAGGCCAACGAGATGGGCCTGGAGATCGACCGCATCGTCACCGCCACCGGCAGCGCCGGCACCCACGCGGGCCTGGTAGCCGGCATCGCGGTGATGGGCGCCGACATCCCGATCCTGGGCATCGGCGTGCGCGCGCCGAAAGAAACCCAGGAAGCCAACGTCTATAAGCTGGCCGTCGAAACCGCCGACCTGCTGGGTCACAAGGAGCGGGTGACCCGCGACATGGTGGTGGCGGATTGCGACTATGTCGGCGCGGGCTACGGCCTGGTCGACCAGGAGGTGATCGAGGCGCTGAAACTGGCGGCCCGCACCGACGCGATCCTGCTGGACCCGGTCTATACCGGCAAGGCGATGAAGGGCCTGATCGCGCTCTCCAGGGCCGGCAAGTTCGACGGCGAGACGGTGGTCTTCCTGCACACCGGCGGCGCGCAGGGCCTGTTCGGCTACCAGTCGGTCCTCGACGGAAACCTGGAATGAGCGATACCTCCCTCGTCCTCGGCGTGCTGGGCGGGATGGGCCCGGCGGCGACCCTGGAATTCCTGAACAAGCTGCACGCCTACACCCCGGCCAAGAGCGACCAGGACCACATCCGGGTGCTGATGGACCTGAACCCCAAGGTGCCGGACCGCAACGGCCCGACCAGCGCCGCGGCCGGCGCGGTGCTCGCCGAGATGGCGGGCGCGCTCGCCGGCGCGGGCGCCGACGTGCTGGCCATGCCCTGCAACACCGCTCACGCCCATGCGGACCTGATCCAGCGGGCCAGCGGCCTGCCGCTGATCGACCTGATCGAAACCGGGTCGGCGGCTGCGCGCGACCTGGGCGCGCGCCGGGTCGGCGTGCTGGGCACCAAGGGCGCGCTGCGCCTCTATCGCGAATACCTCGCGGCCCAGGCCATGGGCATCCTCGCCCTGTCGCCGCAGCGGCAGGATGACTTCATGGCCACGATCTACAAGATCAAGAGCGGCGACCTCGGCCCGACCATCCGCGCCGAGATGGCCGCCTACGCCGCCGATCTGGTCGCAGACGGGGCCGAGGCGGTGATCGCCGGCTGCACGGAGGCGCCGCTCGTGCTGGGCGCCAAGGACGTCAAGGCGCCGTTCCTCGACCCGGGCGATCTGCTGGCGCGGCGCTGCGTCGCCGTCTGCCTGGGCCAGGAGCCGGTCCCGGCCCTGCCGGGCGCCTGAAACGCACCGAGTCGTCGGTGTCGCAGATGAAACAGTCTTGGCGCCCCGATGTCGAAGTTCTGTCGTAGGGTCTGGATGCACTCGACCGAGGGAAGACCTATGCGGCGACAGCTTGGCGCAATGACCATCACCCTGGGCCTGGCGGCGTTGGCCTTTGGCGTGGCGGCAGATCGCAGCGCCGCCCAGGGCCAGACCCGCGTGGCGGGCGGTTTCACCCAACTGTTCGTCAGCCCCTGCGGCGAGCCCTATCGCGGCAGGCCGGGCGATCCCTATCCGGTGGCCCTGTGGTTCAAGCAGGCTGACCTGAACCACGACGGGGTGATCACCCGTGAGGAGTTCCGCGCCGACCACAAGGGCTTCTTCGAGGCGCTGGACTATGACGACGCTGGCTATCTCGACGGCCCGAAGATCGCCTTCTACGAATCCAAGGTGCTGCCCGACCTGTTCTTGACGTCGACCAGTCGGCTGGACGCGCGGCCGGGCGTGAGGACGCCCGGGATCGAGCTGGCGGACGATGTCCCCAGCCGCGACGGCGCCCAGCTGATCTACGTCCAGCAGAGCGCGATCGCCAACGCCCTCGGCGCGCCAAGCAATGAGGACGCCAACCAGTCCTCGGGCGCGCGGGGGCCGCTTCCGGGGCTGGGCGCCAGGCGGCCGACGGCCCGCGAACTGTTGGGCGCGGCGGCCTACAGCCTGCTGGCCGAGGCCGAGCCGGTCCGGGCGGCGGACACAAACCTGGACGGCCGCGTCACGAAGGAGGAATTCCTGGCCGCCGCCGACCGCCGGTTCAACCTGCTCGACAAGCGCCACGACGGGAAGCTGACCCTGGACGAGCTGCCGCAGACGGCCAGCCAGATCGAGCTGGCGCAGCAGGAACGCCACGCCAAGAAGTAGCGGCTAGCGCCAGCGCAGGAGCCGCGAGCCCGCCACCGCGCCCAGGGCCGCGACCAGGGCCATGCCCAAGGTGTACCAGATGGCCAGGAACGGGGCGGAGGTCTCGTTGCAGGCGATGGCGTAGACCGCCGCGCCCAAGGCGCCGGCGCAGGCTCCGGCGGTCATGCCCGCCGCCCACAGCCGGGTGGGCGCCAGCCCCCTCACCGCCCAGACCGCCCCGACCAGCAGCGGCAGGCCGATGGCCACGATCCGCCAGGGACAGAGCATCGAGGAATGGCCCATCAGCATCGCGCGATGCGCCTCCGACGGCGCCTGGGCGTAGCGCATCAGGGCCATGGCCACCACGATGGCGAAGGGAATGGCGGCGACCGCGGCCAAGGCGCCGAGCCGCGCGGCGGGCTTGGACAGGCGGGTGAGCAAAAGCGCCAGGATCAGGCCGGTGATCGCCGCATAGCCGAACTTCATCCAGAACATCGGCGTGGCGACGGCCTGGGCGAGGTCCGGGCGCGGCCCAAGCCAGGCCAGCATCACGACGGCCGATCCGAGCGCGCCCAGGCCGAGGCCCAGCGCCACCCGGCGCGCGGCGGCGCCGGGCGCGATCCGGGGCAGGTCGGCCGACAGGCTGGCGATCAGGTCATCGGTGTTCATCCGGAACCCCCTTGCCCAGGGTCCGCGTACCTGCCGCCGAGCGCCTTCAGGCCGCGGTGGATGGCGACCTTCACCGCCGACTCGGTCATGCCGTGATTCTCAGCCGCCTCACGGGTGGAGAGCCCTTCGACCTTGGTCTCGCGGATCAGCTGCCGGGTGCGCGCCGGCAGGTCGGCCATGACGCGTTCCAGGTCGCGCGCGGCCATGGCGGCCTCGGCGCCGCCCGCCGCGCCGAGGGACGCGAACAGGGCGTCGGCCTCCTCGGCCGGGGCGCGCAGGTGGGAGCGGCCGCGGCGCAGCGCGTCGATCAGTTTGTAGCGTGCGATCGCATAGGCCCAGGCGGTGAAGGGCTGGCCGGCGTCATAGGTGGCGCGGCGCGTATGCACGGCGATCAGCGTCTCCTGCACCAGGTCTTCGGCGTCCAGGCCCGGCGGGCAGCGGCGACCGTAGTAGGCCCGCAGCAAGCCGCTGAGCTCATCCAGGAGCCGGCGATAGGGCCCGGCCTCCCCAGCGAGACCGGCGAGCATCAGGCCTTTCAGTCTGGGTTCGATCTCGTCCAACGCCGCCTACGGAAGAGTTCGCGCGCAACCGCCAAAAGGTTACGCCGCCAGAGGTGGTAGCCGAAGCCGTCCGGCCTGCAAACAAAAGGGCCGCCTCGCGAGGAGGCGGCCCTCGTGTCGAAGCCCGGCGCCGGCTCAGGCGGTGACAAGCGCCCTATGACGGCGGCGCAGAGCCGCGCCGACGCCGCCGAAGCCCAGGATCATCAGCGCCCAGCTCGCCGGTTCCGGCACGGCGATGTCGAATGTCCCCGACCCGTTGAAATCGCCGATCCGGTAGGTCCCGGTGAACTGCGTCGGCTGGCCCGCGAAGGAGGCGGCCGCTTCCAGTGAGGCTTCCTGTTCCGCGAGCGTCGAGACCGGGTCGGAAGGATCGTTCTCGAACGAATTGCCCGACCCGCGGCCGAAGATGGCGTTGACCAGCTGGGTGTTCGGCCCGCTGGTGACGAAGGTGTCGTCGCCGCCCCCAAGCACGCCGTCGGCGCCGTAGAGGACGCCGACATAATTGCCGTCGCTGTAGTCGTAGTCGCCGGCGTTGAAGCCGAAGCCCAGGGCGTCGCTGGCGTCGTTCGAGACGGCGTTGAAGGACAATTCGCTGATCGAGAACATGGTCCCGCCGGTGCCGACGATCGAGACGCCGAAGGTCATGCGGTTGCCGTACTCGTTGGCGAAGGCGGGCCCAACGGTGACGCCGGGATCGACCTGACCCTTCCAGGACGCAAAGTCGGTGACGATGGTCTCGCTGGCCAGGACGTTGGACTGCGCCTGGAAGTAGGACGGCGTGCCCGGCGCGCCGCCGCTGGTCTGGCCGTTGTAGAGCGCGTCCACCGCATTGGCGGCGGCCGGGGTGAAGCTCGGCGAGCCGTAGGCGTTGGGCGCTAGCCACGGCGTCACGGTGATGTCGATGGCCGCGTGGGCGGCAGACGCCCCAAGGGTCAAGGCGGCCGCCAGCGCCAGGGCGCTGCCTGTCAGTAGGTTTTTCAACTGCTTAATCCCCCACGGCACCAGCTTCCCCGTGGAGCACGGCGGCCCGTTAACCAATTCAGTGGGCGCTCATTTCGCTGGTCTCAAGCCTATTCAACCTGGGCGCGAAGCCGGGGGCGTAACCAAAGCCGCGCGCCCGGCGAACCTGGGTCGAGCTTGACCGGAGATTAGCTGATGAACGTTCGAACCCTGGCCGGACTGGCCCTCTGCCTGGCGCTGCCGCTGTCCGGCGCCGCGCGGGCCCAGCCCGCCGCGCGCGTGCAGGTTGTCGAGCTCTACACCAGCCAGGGCTGCTCTTCCTGCCCGCCGGCCAATGCGGCGCTGGCGGCGATCTCGGCCCGGCCGGAGATTCTAGCGCTTAGCTTCGGGGTCACCTACTGGGACGACCTCGGCTGGAAGGACACCTTCGCCCAGAAGGCGTTCACCGAGCGCCAGTGGGACTACGCCAAGGGCCTGCGCCACAACAACGTCGGCACTCCGCAGGTGGTGGTGAACGGCCGGCTCGACACGGTGGGCGGCAGCGTCGGCGAGATAGACGCCGCCTTGAAGCGCGCTCTATTGGCCGCCGGCGGACCGAGCGTGGTCCTGAGCAGTGCAGCGGTCGCCATTGCCGGCGCGGCGCCCTCGCATCCCGCCGCGGTCTGGCTGGTGCGCTATGACCCCAACATCGTGCAGGTGCCGGTCAAACGCGGCGAGAACACCGGCAAGACCCTGCCGCACAAGAACGTTGTGCGGGAACTGATCCGGCTCGGCGAGTGGGACGGCGGGGCAAAGAGCTTCCCCGTGCCCGCCGCACCCGCCGGCCTGAAGACCGCCATCCTGCTGCAGGCGGGCCCTGGAGGCCCGATCCTGGCGGCGGCGAAGGGCTAGAGCTGGGCCAGCAGATAGTCGGCGGCCGACACCTTGAACTCGCCGCCTTCCTCGATGTTCAGCTCCTTCACCACGCCATCGTCGACGATCATGGAATAGCGCTGCGAGCGCTTGCCCATGCCAAAGCGCGAGGCGTCGAAGGCCAGGCCCACCGCATCGGTGAAGGCCGCGCCGCCGTCGGCCAGCATGACGATGTCCTCGCCCACCGCCTGATCCTCGGCCCAGGCGCGCATCACGAAGGCGTCGTTGACCGACAGGCAGGCGATCACGTCGACGCCCTTGGCCTTGATCTCGCCGGCCAGCTGCTTGAAGCCCGGCAGGTGCTTGGCCGAGCAGGTTGGCGTGAACGCGCCCGGCAGCGCGAACAGCGCGACCTTCTTGCCTGCGAAGAATTCGTCCGTGGTGACGGGCTTGGGCCCCTCGGCGGTCGCCTGGGTCAGGGTCACGCTGGGCAGCTTGTCGCCGACTTTGATGGTCATGGGTCCGTCCTCCTGGAATTACCCTAGGCAGATAGCGTCATCTCGGCGCAGGGCAAGCTCGGGCTGGCGATAAGGCCTTGAAAGCGTCCAATCCGAAGGCAAATGTCGGGGCATGGAAGGCGGCTTCTTCTCAGGCCAGCTCTTGATCGCCATGCCGGGGATCTCCGACCCGCGGTTCGAGCGCGCGCTCATCCTCGTCTGCGCCCATGACGAGGAGCACGCCATGGGCCTGGCGGTGAACAATCCCGTCGAGGGCCTGACCGTGCCGGACCTGCTGGACAAGCTCGACATCAAGGCGACCATCACCCTTCCGCCGGACCTGGTGCTGGTGGGCGGGCCGGTGGAGCGCGAGCGCGGCTTCGTGCTGCATTCCACCGACTACGAGGGCGAAGCGAGCCTGGAGGTCGGCCCCGGGGTGGCGCTGTCCGCCACCCGCGAGGTGCTGGAGGCCATGGCCAGCCACAATGGCGCGCCGTCGAAGAGCCTGCTGGCGCTTGGCTACGCTGGCTGGGGTGCGGGCCAGCTGGAGGACGAGCTCAAGGCCAATGTCTGGCTGACCTGCGACGCCGATGAGGAGCTGATCTTCGGCCACGACTTCGGACGCAAATGGGGCCGCGCGCTTGGCAAGCTGGGGGTCGATCCACAGCGGCTGAGTTCGGCGGCCGGCCGGGCTTAGCCCCGCGAACCCTTGGCCTTCACCGGGGCCGCGCCGTCGACATAGCTTTCGTTGAGATAGACCTCGGCTTCCTGGGCCGACAGCGCCGGGGCATAGCCGAAGCCCTGGCCGTAGTCGCATCCCAGCGACAGGAGCTGGCGGGCCATGCCGGCGTTTTCGACGCCCTCGGCGACGACCTCGAGGTTCAAGTCCTGGCCCAGCTTGACCACCGAGGAGACGATCTTCAGCGAGCCCTCGTTGGTGGCCATGGTGCGCACGAAGTAGCGGTCGATCTTCAGCGTATCGAACGGCAGGCGCGTCAGGTAGCTCAGCGAGGAGAAGCCGGTGCCGAAGTCGTCCAGCGCCAGCGCAGCCCCGGCGCCGCGCAGCTCCGCCAGGATCACGGCCGCGCGCTCGGGATCGCGCATGACGTCGCCTTCGGTGACTTCCAGCTTCAGCGCGCCGGGCGGCAGACCGGTCTCGCGGCGGATGGCGGCCACGTCGGAGACCAGGTCCGGCCGGTCGATCTCGTGGGTCGACAGGTTGACCGCGACGGTCAGTTCGCCGGCGGCCTTGTGCTTCGTCCGCCAGGCGGCCAGCTGCTTGGCAGCCTCGCGCATCATCATCGCGCCCAGCTCCTCCATCAGGCCCATCTCCTCGCAGAGCGGCAGGAAGGTGTCGGGCATCAGCAGGCCGCGGCGCGGATGGCGCCAGCGGACCAGGGCTTCGAAGCCGGAGAGCGCGCCGGTTGAGAGCCGCACGATCGGCTGATAGAAGGGCACCAGCTCGCCGCGGCCGAGCGCGCCCTTGAGGTCGCCCTCCAGCGCCAGGCGCGAAAGGCCGTCCGATTCCATGCCGCGGCCATAGGCGGCGGCGCCGCCGCGGCCATGGGTCTTGGCGGCTTCCACGGCCAGTTCCGCGCGGCGCAGCAGTTCAGCGGCCTCGGGGGCGTCGATGCCGCCGTGAGCGTCCACGGCTCCGATGGAAAGCGTGGGGTGGATGTCGAAGCCGGCGACCCGCAGGGGTTGCTCCAGGGCGCGGCGCAAGGTCTCGGCGCCCGGAGAGGCGCCGGCCAGGACCATGGCGGCG
>NZ_SSMZ01000331.1 GCF_004799395.1 Phenylobacterium sp. | reverse complement strand
CTGACCAGCCTGGCCGACCTGGACGCCCGCGTCGATGCGCTGGAAGCTGCGGCGGCGGAGCCGACTGACTACGGCCTGGGGGTGCTGGCCAATAATCGACTCCTCGTCGAGCGCTACGTCCACGGAAATCTGATCGGCTGCGACGTCTTTTCGGATGGGAAGGAACGGCGCCTGATCGGGGTCAACGATAAGCTCATGTATCCCCCGCCGTCGTTTGCAATCCGAGGAAGCTGCTTTCCCTCGAGCCGCTATGACACGGCCGCGCTCGCCGACTATGCCTTCGCCATCCTGGATGCGATGGGCTTCGATTTTGGCGCGGCGCATATTGAGATGATCGTGGCCCAGGACGAGCCCTATCTGGTCGAGGTGAACCCTCGCCTAGTCAGCGCCCAGATCCCGTTCCAGATGGCTTACGCCCTCGAACGATCCGTCTACGCCGACCTCATCAATTTGCATCTTTGCCAACCCGTTGCAGCGCTGGATGGCCTTGCTGCAGGTTGGTACTGCGCCATCCGCTGGATCGTGGCGGATCGGCCCGGCCGCATCCTCACCCTCACCCTGCCTGAGAGCGCCCCGGAAGCCATTCGCCGGGTGGTGCTGTTCAAGGGACCTGGCGATCCTGTGACGCCGCCAATGAGCAACGGCGACCGGATCGGTTATGTCATGGCCGCCGGAGACAGCCAGCGGCAGGCCGAAGAGATCGCCGAACGCTACGTCGATAGCTGCGCCTTGCTGCTGGGGTAGGCCTCGGCTTCGACATCGATCTTCAGGACCCGGCGCCGCAGGATGTGGGCGCATTGCCGCCCACGATGGCTGCTACTCAGGTGTCGGGACAATGGACGTCGTCGAGCACATTGCGCGAGAGCTAGGTTCACAGCTTTTCGCCTAGCTGCCGGCTCCGGTCGATGCACCCGTTACCAGCGCCGTCGAAACGGTGACGACAAGCTGCGTGAACGCGTACGACTTCACAATCCTGACGCTGCCTGGGGCACCCTTGGACGGCCAGTCATTCGAACTGCCGCCACTGACGTAAATGATCGGCAGTTCGGGGCGCAATTCCCGGGCTCGCGTAGCGATCGCCGAGCCATCCACCTCTGCCCCAGATCTATATCGGTGATCAGCGCCTTGAACTCGGCGGCCCGCGCTTCCAACGCGGCCAGTGCCTGCGCTGCCGACCCAAACGCCTCAACCCCGAAGCCGGCATCCCCGAAGGCAGTTATGCCAAGATCAAGAATTAGAGGCTCGTCCTCCACGTAAAGCAGTATCGGTCGAATGATTTCCGGCAACCGCCCCTTCCCCCTTGGACGTCGCGAGAGCAACGTCGACTTCCCGATGCTGAATCCAACGAGCAAACACCAGGGTCGTTCCCCCAACGACCGTGTTTCTGGAGCAGGAGTGGGAGGTAGGCGATCTCGCAGAGGCGCGTCCGCGCTGTTCAACAGCCATACGACGTGCGTTCCGCGTCGTCCAACTGCAAGACGGCCGCGTCGATTCTCGGAGGTGAGATGTCGCGACGGTCGGCACGAACCCAGCGAGGTGCGTCTTCGCTATCAATTCAGCGGACATTTCCGAGGGCTGGCTGCGACAATGCAGCAGTGGTCTCGTGGCAAGTGGTCTATTAGATAGGCGCAGAGTTGCGCTCTATGACAGTCGCGGTCACGGTAGATTTTTATGGTATCGGACGTTCCAGAGAATAGCATCGGACAGATACTCGAACGCCCCAAGCTCGTGGCCGCGCTTGAAGGCGACCACTTTAAACAGTTCCTCGACCAGGTTCCGATCGCGATCGCGGTCTCGGAACTCAATCCGATCGAAAAAGTAATCTATGCCAACCTGGCGTTTGAGCGCCTGTCGGGCCAGTTGAACACGACCATACTCGGCAACAGCTGGCAAAGCCTCCCGGGCGAGGCGGCGACTCCTGAGATGACGTCTCTCAGCGAGGCGATCGCCAAAGGGCGAGACCACCTCGGCTCCTTCTTCATGCCGCACGGTGACGCTCCGCTGCTGGTCGATGCGTGGTCAAATGTCATCGAGGACGACCAAGGAAAACCGGCTTTCAGGCTCGTGGCGCTCATAGCGGCCGCAAAGCGTGATCCCGCAGTGCTCGATGAACTCGAAGATCGGGTTCGCGAAAAGGACACCCAGCTGCAGGAATTGCAGCACAGGGTGAAAAATAACCTTCAGATGATCACCGCGCTGATCCGCGTCGAGGCCCGCGGGGTCACAGACCTATCCACAGGCGAAGGATTCGATCGGCTGGCGGGGCGCGTCGAGGCGTTAGGCCTTTTGTACCGTGCTCTCGATCAAGCCCCCGGCGAAGGGGTGATCGATCTCGGAATCTACCTGAGTGAAATCGCGTCCGCCGTCATGCGCGCCCACGCGGTGGAGGGCATCCATCTCGATCTGCAGGTGGATACCTGGCTGGTCTCGCTCGACGTCGCCATGCCAACCGGGCTTGTGGTCAACGAGCTGCTCACCAACGCCCTCAAACACGCCTTCCAGGGTCGCGACGGCGGCGCCATCGCCTTGCATAGTGTGACGGACAGCGCCGGAGGATGCCGCGTCCTGGTCAGAGACGACGGCGTGGGCCTGCCCGAAGGGTGTACATGGCCTAAACCCGGCAAGCTCTCAGCCCTGATCGTGCGCTCGCTCTTGCAAAATGCGAAGGCGCGGATGGATGTCAGCTCGCGCCCCGGCAAGGGCATGCAGGTCGAGATCGCCTTTGACCGCGCCGACGCTGCCCGCCTTACTTGATCAGCGCAGCTATATCGCGACCCCATGAGCGACGTTGGCGCGCAGACCAGAACTGCGGACCAGATATTCGACCGAGCCAAGTGAGCGATCGGCGCCGCGACAGGGAACCTGCAGGGCTTAAGTCTGCGCAACCTGGTGCAGGCCGACGACGAAGCCGGATATTAGCAACATGATAGTTATACTACAACATATTGCCTTAACTGCACTTTCTTACTCCCACTCGATGGTCAAATTCCCCGATAACCTTTTGAGTTAATTTGGCTATTTGCTCGAACATCTGGCTTTATCCGAAATGGTCACCGACGATAAAGATTGCTCTTGAATTCGTTGGAGAATTTTCAGCAAAATTATTTTCACCGCATCGCCATCTATCGGCGTGTTTCGCTTCGCGAAGCGCCACTGGGTCAGCGGTCCAGAACAAGCTGAATGTGGCGCCATTGGCCTCACACCGGAAGCATTCACACCGCCACGCGATGGCACCATTTAGCGACGCGGAGGCCAGCCTCATCCACGGCATTCGTGATGTGGATTGGGGGGTTGCGGAGCAGGCTGCGCGAGAGTCCGCCAATCATCTGGCGTCGCCCGGCGGCCCATGCCGTCTCGTCCCCAGACGACTCAAGCCGGCGCCGCTGCCGCACGGCACACCGCCAGAACGGTGTCGCGCAGCCATCTATGCGCCGGGTCAGCGTCCATTCGAGGATGCCACATCGCCGAAATCGCGATCGGGGGCGTACGAACGGGAAGGTCAAAGCCGACGAGACCTAGCCCCGTCGGGTCAGCACCGGTCGGGCTGGCGAGCCCCGATCGCGGCAGGAGCGCCACCAAGTCCGTGTTGCGCGCGATGCGCACGGCGTCCGGGAACCCAGGCACGACGGCGACGACCTCCCGCCTAAGTCCAAGATCCTTCAGCGCGTCATCGACAGGCCCCGTGAACTTGCCTCTGCGCGAGGCCACGACATGCCGGCAGGCCGCATAGCGTTCAGGCGTCATGGGCCCTTCCAGCAACGGATGTCCGATCCGGGCGGCGCCGATGAAGGCGTCGCGGAAGAGGAGACGGGTCCGCACCTCCGGCGCCGACGCTCCCAGCACTCCGATCTCAAGATCGATCTGACCGTCCCGGAGGGGCAGAGCATCCTTGTCGGGCTTGGGCGCGAAGCGCAGCTGGACATGTGGCGCGACGTCGATGATCGCAGCCACCAAAGGCGCCGAAAATAGTTCCGTGAAACCTTCGCCGGCGCGAATGGTAAAGGTTCGCTCAAGCGAGGCGACCTCCAAATCGCTGGCCTGCGGTCTGAGCACGACGCGCACGTCACGGGTCAGTTGATGAACCCGATCGCGCAGTTCGGCGGCCCGGGGTGTCGGCACAAGTCCGCGTCCGGCGCGCACGAGCAGCGGATCGCCCGTCGCGGCGCGAAGCCGCGCCAGAGTGCGGCTCATGGCGGATGCGCTCAAGCCGAGACGCCGCGCCGCGCCTGTCACGCTACCCTCGGCCAGCAACGCGTCCAGGGCGGCAAGCAGGTTCATGTCCGGCGTTTCCATGAACGAAGGCTACTGGAACTGAACGACGAGCCATAGCGTCAGGCGCAACTATCTTGTGCATGAGCTGCGTCTGGCGCACTCTGATGGGTTCACGCACATTCGCTTCCGAGCTCAACAGCGAAGACATCCTCGTGCGTACACCCGCTTCAAGCGACACCCTCCCTGCAGTCCTTCTCGTTGGTGCGTCGCGCGGGCTTGGCCTCGCGATCGCCGCCGAGTTCCTTAAGCGGGACTGGAATGTCGTCGGTACGCTGCGAGGCGACGCCAGAACCGGGCTGCACGATCTCGCGGATGAACACCCGGGCCGGCTCGAGATCGCGTCGCTCGACATTTCGAAGCCGGATCAGATCTCGGCGCTGCACGACCGGGTCATGGGCCGCCGCTTTGATATCCTGTTCCACAATGCCGGCATCGCCAACGCCAACCCGCAGCAGTCCTCCGGGACCGCGTCGACGGAGGAGGTCGTTCGCGTCCTGGTGACGAATGCGCTTAGCCCGATGCGGGTGATCGAGAGCTTGCAGGACCTAGTTCCCCCGGATGGCCTCATCGGCGTCATGTCCTCGGGCCAGGGAAGCATCGCCAACAACGAGAGAGCCGGCAACGACGTCTGTCGCGCCAGCAAAGCCGCCCTGAACCAGTTCATGCGGTCCTACGCCGCGCGCCATGCCTCAGAGCCGCGCGCCCTGGTGCTGATGG
>NZ_SSMZ01000330.1 GCF_004799395.1 Phenylobacterium sp. | reverse complement strand
AGGAGCTGTCCACCGACGCCTTCGAGACCGTCTGGGCGACGGTCAACTTCAGCCGCGGTCTGTTCGGCAAGCCGGCCAACCCCGCCTACGTCGAAAAAATCCTGCGCGACCTTTCCCTCTGGGACAAGAAGGACACCAAGATCATGGCGCTCTCCGGCGGCATGAAGCGCCGGGTGATGATCGCCAAGGCGCTCAGCCACGAGCCGCAGATCCTGTTCCTCGACGAGCCCACCGCCGGCGTCGACGTCGAGCTGCGGCGCGACATGTGGGAGATGGTCCGCAAACTGCGGGAGAGCGGCGTCACCATCATCCTGACGACCCATTACATCGAAGAAGCCGAGGAGATGGCCGACCGCATCGGGGTGATCTCCAAGGGCGAGCTGATCCTGGTCGAGGAGAAGGCCGAGCTGATGCGCAAGCTCGGCAAGAAGCAGCTCACGCTGCATCTGCAGGAACCGCTGAAGGCCCTGCCCGACGGGCTGTCCGACTACAGTCTGGCGCTGGAGAACGACGGCGCCGACCTCGTCTACACCTTCGACGCCCAGGCCGAGACCACCGGCATCGCCGAACTGCTGCGTGAACTGTCCAAGCGCGGCGTGGACTTCAAGGACCTGCAGACCCAGCAAAGCTCGCTGGAAGAGATCTTCGTCAGCCTGGTGAGCACGCGGTCATGATGGGTCTCAACCTCTACGCCGTGAAGGCGATCTACCGCTTCGAGATGGCCCGGACCTTCCGCACGGTGGTGCAGTCCATCGCGGCGCCCGTGCTGACCACCTCGCTCTATTTCATCGTCTTCGGGGCGGCCATCGGGCGGCGGATGGCGGCGATCGACGGCGTGACCTACGCGGCCTTCATCGTGCCGGGCCTGATCATGCTGTCGATCCTGACCGAGAGCGTCTCCAACGGCTCCTTCGGCATCTACATGCCCAAGTGGTCGGGCACGATCTACGAGATGCTGTCGGCGCCGGTCTCGGCCTTCGAGGTGTTGATGGGATATGTGGGCGCGGCGGCGTCGAAGTCGATCATGCTGGGCGTGATCATCATGGCTACGGCGAGGCTGTTTGTGCCCTACAGCATCGCCCACCCGCTGTGGGCTGTGGCCTTCCTGGTGCTGACCTCGCTGACCTTCAGCCTGTTCGGCTTCATCCTGGGCGTCTGGGCGGACGGGTTCGAGAAGCTGCAGATCGTGCCGCTGATGGTGATCATGCCGCTGACCTACCTTGGCGGCAGTTTCTACTCGATCTCGATGTTACCCGGCGCATGGGCGAAGATCGCTTTGTTCAACCCCGTGGTCTATCTGGTCAGCGGCTTCCGGTGGAGCTTCTACGGGGTCTCCGACGTGGGCGTGGGCGCGAGCCTCGGCATGACGCTGATCTTTATGCTGATCTGCCTGACGGTCGTCTGGCAGATCTTCCGCACCGGCTGGCGGCTGAAGAGCTAGCTACTCGTCCTCGTCGAACTTGGCGGTGACCAACTGTTCCAGCGCCGCGACAGCCTGTTCGGCTTCCTTGCCTTCGGCCTCGATGTCGATGCAGCAGCCGGGGCCGGCGGCCAGCATCATCAGCCCCATGATCGATCGCGCGTCGACGGTCTGGCCATCCTTGGATACGCGCACCTCAGCGTCGAACCCGGCGGCGGTCTTGACGAACTTGGCGGATGCGCGCGCATGCAGGCCCCGCTTGTTGACGATCTCGACGGTGCGGGTCGCCCCCTCGCTCACCGGCCGCTCACTTCTCGCCAGCAAGGACATAGGACGCGACGGAGATGTACTTGCGGCCCGCTTCCTGGGCGCAGGCGACCGCGTCCTCCAGGCTCTGGCGGGAGCGGACGCTGGCGAGCTTGATCAGCATCGGCAGGTTCAGGCCGGCGATCACCTCGGCCTTGGTCTGCTCCATCACCGAGATGGCCAGGTTGGACGGCGTGCCGCCGAACATGTCGGTGAGCAGGATGACGCCCGCGCCGGTGTCCACCCTTCCGCAGGCGGCCAGGATGTCCTTGCGGCGGCGCTCCATGTCGTCCTCCGGCCCGATGCAGATGGCCTCAACCGCGGCCTGCGGTCCGACCACGTGCTCCATGGCGAAGACGAACTCTTCCGCCAGACGCCCGTGCGTGACGATCACGAGCCCGATCATATTGCGAGCCCGAACATGCGAACTTGTTCCAAGGGTATCCCCACCCGCGCGGCCAAATTCCCGTCCGCGAGCCGTGCTAAATACGCCTCTTGTGCGCTGCGTCAAAGTGGTCGAGCGCGCGGCTTAGTTTCGCAGCGGCCGAGTCCTGGCTCAGATCCAGTTCAATCAGCGGAACCGAAACACCCAAGAGGTCGACGGATCGGGCCTCCGGAATGCGTTCCGGCGCGCCGTAGCGAGCGACGAGGGCCACCTCGGCGAGGCGCAGCGCCGGGACCTGGATCACCTGCAGGCCGCGAACCTCGAGGAGGCCGAACAGCGCATCCGGCGCGCGACCGAACAGCCGTCCATCCGAAGTCCAGAGGCTCACCCGGTCGTCGGCGACCAGCCAGAAACCTTGGCCGAGCGCGCGCAGCGTCAGGTCGCTCTTGCCGGCTCCCGAGGGACCTTCGATCAGCACCCCGCGCCAGGCGCCCCGCAACCACGCGGCGATCAGGCCGGCGTGGGCGATCACGCCTTGGCCTCGGGCAGCACCAGCAGGAACACCGCCCCGATGACCTGGCCGTCGACCACCCGGTTCTGGGCCCTCAACGTGCCGCCGTGCGCCTCGACGATCTGCCGGGCGATGGAGAGGCCAAGGCCTGAGTTGCCGCCGAACGCCGCGCCCTTAGGCCGCGAGGTGTAAAACCGTTCGAAGATGGTCTCCAGGTTCTCCGGCGGAATCCCCGGTCCGGCGTCGGAGACCGTGGCGATGACACGTCCCGCCCCGCGCTGCACGGCCACCACCACCTCGCCGCCCGGCGGGCTGAAGGAACGGGCGTTGTCGATCAGATTGCGGAACACTTGGCCCAGCGAGCCCTCACGCCCCATCACAGTGGTGGCCTCAAGCCCAACGGGGCGGGCGAACCGCACGGCCACGTCGCCCGGTTTGGCAGTGGCCTGGTAGAGCCCGACGATGTCGGCGACCAGCCGCTCCAGGTCGACGGGTTTGGGATTGTCTCGGGACAGCTCCGCGTCGAGCCGCGAGGCGTTGGAAATGTCGGTGACCAGCCGGTCCAGGCGCTGCACGTCGTTCTTCAGGATGCGCAGCAGCCGCTCGCGCGCCGTCGGATCGGTGACCAGGTCCAGGGTCTCCACCGCCGAGCGCAGCGAAGTGAGCGGGTTCTTGATCTCATGCGCGACGTCGGCGGCGAAGCTCTCGATGGCGTCCATCCGCTCGGAGAGCGCCTGGGTCATGTCTTCCAGGCTGCGGGTCAGGTCGCCCAGCTCATCGTCACGGCGCGCCAGGTCCGGCAACGAGATGGCGCGCGCGCCGGCCAGCCGCACCCGGTCGGCGGCGCGCGCCAGGCGGCGCACCGGCTGGGCGATGAGCCGGGTCAGCAGCAGCGACGACGAGAGCGAGACGGCGACGGCGATCAGGATGAAGGGGATGAGCGCCATCCGCTCGCGGGCAATGATCTCGTCGACGTCGTTGGCCTCAAGGGTCAGCACGCCGAGCACCGCCTGGACCCGCTGGATGGGGATCGAGACCGAGACCACGCGGTCGCCGTTCTCGCTGCGCCGCAGGCCTGCCACGTGCTGACCGCGCAGTGCCTTGGCGACTTCCGCCCGCAGGGCCGCGCGGGCCTCCGCCGCCACGGCCGTTTTCGGGCGCGGCTTGAGCGAGAGCGGCAACCGCGCCTCGCCGCGCCGCGCTGCGGGCGGCAGAACCCTCTGCTCCACGCGGTCGGCCACCAGCTCGCTGTCGGCGATCGGCCGGCCCTGGGCGTCGAACAACCGCGCCCGCTGGGTCTTGGGATTGGCCAGCATCTGCAAGGTCAGGCTGGCGTCGTTGGCGTCCATCGCCGGCGTCGGCTCGCCGACGGTGAATGCCTGATCGATGATCGCCGCCATCAACTCGCCCTGCGTGGTCAGGCTGTCGATTCGGGCGTCGACCAGGCCCTGCCGCAGTTCGTTCAGCACCAAGGCCCCGGCGATCAGGATCGCCAGGCCGAGGACGTTCAACGCGATGATCAGCCGGCCGAGCCGCGACCCCGGCAGCCAACGGAACAACGACGGCCGCGGCGCGCGTGGATCTTCCTCGCCGCCCCCGCGGTCCCGATCAGGTTTCGCGGTAGCGGTAGCCGACGCCATAGAGGGTTTCGATTGCGTCGAACTCGGGATCAACGTCGCGGAACTTCTTGCGCATGCGCTTGATGTGGCTGTCGATGGTGCGGTCATCGACATAGACCTGATCGTCGTAGGCTGCGTCCATCAGGTTGTCGCGGCTCTTCACGAAGCCGGGGCGCTGGGCCAGCGACTGCAGCAGCAGGAATTCGGTCACCGTCAGCTTCACGGGCTTACCTTCCCACAGGCAGTCGTGGCGCGCGGGATCGAGGGTCAGCTTGCCGCGCTTGATGGCGCGGCTGCCCTCGGCGCCGACCGCGGCGGGCGCGGGCTCCTCGCCTTCGACGCCGGCGCGGCGCAGCACCGCCTTCACCCGCTCGATGAGCAGGCGCTGGCTGAAGGGTTTGTGCATGTAGTCGTCGGCGCCCAGGTTGAAGCCGAGGATCTCGTCGATCTCCTCGTCTTTGGACGTGAGGATGATCACCGGCATGTCGGACGTCCGGCGAAGGCGGCGCAGCACCTCCATCCCGTCCATGCGTGGCATCTTGACGTCGAGGATGGCCAGGTCCGGCGGCTCATTCTCCAGCGCCGCAAGGCCCGCGGCGCCGTCGAAATAGGCCTTCACGGTGTGGCCGTGGCTCTCCAGCGCGAGGCTGACGGAGGTGACGATGTTTTCGTCGTCATCCACCAGGGTGATCTTGGCCATGGGCTTAAGAATATCTCCTTGAACGTCCGTGAAGCTAGTTATCCCACAGCGTGACCTCAATGGGGCGCCGTCTTGCCGTCACGTAACGCGGTCAATCTGACCTTAAAGCTTCGCCACTAGGCTTCGGTTCACTGGGGAGAGCTGAATGCCCGCTGCGAACGTCCATTTCGAGGTCTTTGTCCGCCGCTATCCGGACTCGCCCTGGGCCTTGAAGACCGCCACTGAAAGCCGCGACATCGCGATGGACGAGGCCAAGGACCTGGTCAAGCGCGGCCTGGTCGCCGGCGCGCGCGTCATGCGCGAGACCCTTGACCCTGAGACCGGCGAATTCCAGTCCCTCACCCTGGTCACCCTGGGCCTGCCCGAGAAGCCGCGCAAGGTCCGCGCCCCCGAGCCCACCGAGCCGCTCTGCATCTCTCCGCAGGACCTCTACACCTGCCACGCCCGCGAGCGGATCGGCCGGCTGTTCGAGACCTGGCTGGAGCGCCACGAGGTCATTCCCTTCGAACTTCTGCACCGCCCCGACCTGGTCGAGCAGCTGGAAGCGAGCGAGGTGGAGATCACCCACGCGATTCAGAAGATCGCCACGCCGGAGGCCCACTCACGCGGCACGACGCTGGCCGAGATGACCGCGACGTTCAAATCGCTCGGCGAACGCGCCATCGAGCGGCTGATGCGCGACCGCAAAAAGGGCCTGCCGGAAGCCGCGCTGGAAACCTTCGCCCAGGTGGCTGTGGCTATGTCCAGGGACCCCGAGGGCGCCTATCGGCTCGGCTGCGCCGTGGCAGGCTACCTCGCGCCCGCGAAAAGCTGGAGCGAGAAGGTCGGCCTGCTGCTCGACCTGGCCGACAACGCGCCCGCCGAAGGCGCCGGCCGCGCCCTGGCGCTCGTGGTGATCGCCGAGCCGCTGGAAGAGATCGTCCGCCACGAAAAGGGCTTGGACAACATCGTCGGCGGCTCGCTGGACCTCGGCGCGCGCCTGGCCGCCATGAGCCGCCTGGCCGCCGCCAAGGTCGTCGACCAGCTGGTCAAGGTCGAACCCTCGGTGGCCAAGGTGACGCCGGAGCTCTCCGACCGCGCCAAGCGCCTGGCCAAGTGGCTGATGAGTGAGGATTTCACCGGCGTGCGCGCCGCCATCGGCCAGCGCATTCTGCGCGACCTGGGCGGCGGGCGGCGGCTGCGCCCCTCCGATCCTGAGGGCGAGCTCGACGTCACCCGGGGCCTGGCCATGTCGCTGACCGCGGCAGCCGGCAAGCTCCTGCCTCTGGACGACGTCCAGGCGGCCTTCACGGCGCGGTCCAAGACCCTGGTCGCCCGCGACTTCGTGGAATCCTACCTGGGCGAGGACGCCACGGTCATGGAGGAGGCCGAGGCGTTGGTCTGGCTGATCGAGAACATCATCGGCGGCGCCAACAAGCGCGAGGCCGGCCGCTGGCTCTCCTCGCTGATCTTCAGCCTGCGCTTCGAACGCGAGGCGGCCCAGGGCCACTTCGCGGCCAAGCGGCTGACGGAACTGGCCAAGCTGCAGCGCGGCGTCGCCCGCTGCGGCCTTGTCGAAGAGGTCTACAGGCCCATCCAGCTGAAGCTGGGCGAGGTCGGCGGCGCGGTCGAAGCCGAGGCCCGCCTAATTGCCACCACCGCACGCGCCCCCAAGCCGGCGCTGGAACGGCTGACCGTGCTGCTCAAGCTTGCCTGCGGCGAGACCGCCCCGCTCGGCCCTTGCGCCGACCGCGCCCGCGCCGAGGCCCTCAAGCTCGCCCGCGCCGACGACACCCGCGCCGAGCTGTCCGGCGCGCCGGGCCAGGTCGACGCGATCCGGGATCTGCTGAAGCACGCGGCGCTGGCGGCCTAGAGGCCCAGCACCGCCCTCATCGCCTCAACCACCCGCCCAACGTCCTCGTCCGCCATCCCCGGATAGAGCGGCAGCGAAAGACAGCGGTCGTACCAGGCCTGCGCGCCCGGCAGATCTAGCTCGCCGTACCGCTCGCGGTAGTAGGGCTGAGTGTGCACCGGAATGTAGTGGACCTGGGTCCCGACGCCACGCTCGCGCAGCGCGTCCACCACCGCGCGACGGGTCGTACCGGCGGCCTCGAAATCGATCAGCACGCACATCAGGTGCAGGACGGGATCGCTCCACACAGGACGCTCAGCGATGCGGACCACCGGCGCCAGGGGCGCGAGCGATGTCTCATAGGCCTTGGCTAGGGAGCGACGGCGGGCCGCGAACCTCGGCAGCTTCTTCAGTTGCGAGAGCCCCAGCGCGCAGAGGATGTCTGGCAGGCGGTAATTGAAACCCGGCTCGGCCATCTCGTAGACCCAGGGTTCCGCGCCCGCCGGCCGCGTCATGCCATGGCTGCGCATAATCCGCAGCCGATCGGCGAGGTCTGCGTCATTGGTCGTCACCATGCCGCCCTCGCCGGTGGCGATGGTCTTGACCGGGTGGAAGGAGAACGTGGCCATGGCCGAGTGGCGCGCATCGCCGACCCGCTCGGCGACATTGCCGTAGGTCATGGTCGAGCCCAGCGCATGCGGCGCGTCCTCGACCAGCGCTGCGCCAGACTGGCCCGCAATGGCCGCCAACTCCGGCAGGTTCACGGTGTCGCCGCGCAGATGCACCGGCAGGACGGCGCGCAGCCTGCGCCCGTCAACCCGCGTCAGCGACTCGGCCAGGGTCTCCGGGGTCATCAGGCCGCTCAGCGGGTCCACATCGGCGAACACTACCTCGGCGCCGACGTAGCGGGCGCAGTTCGCCGTGGCGAGGAAAGTGATGGAGGGCGCGATCACCACCTCACCCGGCTGCACGTTGAGCGCTAGCATGGCCAGGTGCAGGGCCGCGGTGCCGTTGGCGCAGGCCACGGCGTGGCGCGCGCCCACCGTCTCAGCGAAGGCGGTCTCGAAGGCCTCGACCGTGGGGCCCGTGGTCAGGAAATCCGCCTTCAGCGCTTCGACAACCGCCGAAATGTCGTCGTCCTCAATGGTCTGGCGGCCATAAGGGAGGACCGGGCCGGCCATGCTAGTCGGCCGCGCGCCGGCGGCGTTGCTGGGGCGCATAGTCATTGAGGATGGCCAGCAGCTGCGGGCCGCTCAGCCAATCGTCGTTGGTGTCGCTGGCGTAGCTGAATTCCTCGGGCAGCTTGCCGCCCTTCAGCGGCTCGCGGCGATATTCCACGAAAGCCGGCTCGATCGCGTAGCGGTCGCCCAGGTCGACGGTGGAGCGGGCGTCGTCGGCGCTGATCATCATCTCGTGCAGCTTCTCGCCAGGGCGGATGCCCACTAACCTGATCGGCAGGCCCGGCGCCATGGCCTCGGCCAGGTGGGTCATCTTCATGGATGGGATCTTCGGCACGAAGATCTCGCCGCCATGCATCTCGCCCAGGGACGACAGCACGAACTCGACGCCCTCGTTCAGGGTGATCCAGAAGCGGGTCATCCGCACGTCGGTGATCGGCAGCTCCGTCGCGCCGCGGGCGATCAGCCGCTGGAAGAACGGCGCCACCGAACCACGGGAGCCCACGACGTTGCCATAGCGCACCACGGAGAACCGCGTGCCGATGTCGCCCGACAGGTTATTGGCGGCCACGAAGGTCTTGTCGGAGGCGAGCTTGGTCGCCCCATAGAGGTTGATCGGATTGCAGGCCTTATCGGTGGAAAGCGCGATGACCGTCTGCACCCGGTTGGTGAGGCAGGCCCAGACCACGTTCTCGGCGCCCATGATGTTGGTGTGGATGCATTCCGAGGGATTGTATTCGGCGGCCGGCACCTGTTTCAGGGCTGCGGCGTGGATCACGATGTCGACGCCCCGGAAGGCCAGGATCAGCCGCTCGCGGTCGCGCACGTCGCCCAGGAAGAAGCGCATCACCGCCATCTTCTCCGGCCCGAACCGCTCGGCGAGGTCGATCTGCATCTCGCTTTGCTTCAACTCGTCGCGCGAATAGACGATCAGCTTACGCGGCTTGGCGCGGGTCAGCACGGTCTCGATGAACCGCCGCCCGAACGAGCCGGTGCCGCCGGTGACGAGGATGACCTTGCCGTCGAGATCGAGGCTGGTCGGCGCAAATCGGCTCAAAGCGCGCGCTCCGCAAGCTCCCGGGAGGGATGTCCCGGGCGTTGGCCCCTTTGTCGCAGGGCCGCGTAAAGAAGCCGCTAACCATGATCGCGATAGATGAGGCCATGCGACGCCGCGAGCTCCTGACCCTGATCGCGTTGGCTTTTCTGCCGCCGGCGCTCGCCCGCGCGGCGGACGAGAAGCCGAAAAAAAAATCGGGCGGCGAGAACTACATCCCGATCAATCCGATCACCGCGACCACCAACAAGGCCGGCGGCCGGCGCGGCGTGCTGAGCGTCGACTGCGGCCTGCAGGTCGACGACCCGAAGCTGCGCGCGTTCGCCGACCAGTCGCTCCCGCGGCTACGCGCGGCCTATGTCCAGGCCATGCAGATCTACGCCGCGGGCCTGCCTCCGGGCGCGGAACCCAACGCCGAACTGATCGTCCAGGAACTCCAGCGCGAGACCGACCTGATCCTCAAACGGCCCGGCGCGAGGCTTCTGATCGGCGCCATCGTCGCGAACTGAATCACATCGCCGAAATCCCGCCGTCGAGCTTCAGCTCGGCGCCGGTCATGAACTTGCTCTCGTCCGAGGCCAGGTAGAGGCAGGCGTTGGCGATGTCCTCCGGTTCGCCGATGTGGCCTAGCGGCACCTGGCGGCCAAGCTTGGCTTCGGCCTCCTCCTTGCCGAACCGCTGGCGCAGCGGATCGAGGATCGGGGTGTCGATGAAGGTCGGGTGGATCGAGTTCGAGCGGATATCCATGCCCTGCTTGGCGCAGTGCAGGGCAATGCCCTTGGACAAGAGCCAGACCGCCGCTTTCGAGGCGTTGTAGCTCGGCGAATTGTGGGCCGCGATCAGGCCGGCGATCGAGGAGATGTTGACGATCGAGCCCGGCTGATGGGCGCGCATGTACTTCAGGGCGTGCTTGGTCCCGAGGAACACCGAGTCGACGTTGACGCTCATCACCGTCTTCCAGTCCTCCAAGCTCAGGGACTCGATGTCGCCGCCGCGGCTGATGCCGGCGTTATTCACCAGCACCGAGATGCCGCCCATCGCCTCATCGGCCTCCTCGAGCGCGAAGACCCACTGCTCTTCCTTGGTGACATCCAGCGGAAAGGCAAACGCCGTCCCCTCGCCGTGGGTGGCGTTGATCTCGGCCGCGACGGCCTTGGCGCCCTCGATGTTGATGTCGGCCACCGTCACCTTGGCGCCCTCGTCCGCCAGCTTTCGGGCCATGGCCGCGCCGAGCCCCTGAGCCCCGCCTGAGATGAAGGCCTTCTTGCCCGCGACCCGTCCTGGCATCGTTCTGTCTCCTCGAACCCGTTACCCGCGAGGCATCTTCAGATACCCTCCCGGCCCTATTTCTCATGAATGATGCGAGCCTCTGGGTCTGGGCAAGTCAAGGACCGGCTCTCGGCCGGCCGCGTCGCGGCGCGGTTACGCGCGTCTTTGAGTTGCCCAGACCCAAAGGCAGACTGGCAACCATGAGATTTAAGCCACCATCTGCCGCCGGCCTGCCTCCCACAGCTATTCGCCCGTCGCGCCGGCGCTCTTCGCCGCCATGTCCATGAAGGTCGCTAGCTTCACGTCCAGCTCGGTGACTCCACCCGCGTCGTGGGTGGTGAGCGTCACGTCCACGCGGTTGTAGACGTTGAACCACTCCGGATGGTGGTCGAGCTTCTCGGCTGTCAGGGCTGTACGGGTCATGAAGCCGAAGGCCGCGGTGAAGTCGGCGAAGCGGAACGTGCGTTGGATCGCGTCGCGCTCACTGTCCGCGACGCGCCAGAGCGGTCGTTGTTTCACCGCCGCCGCGGCGCCGATCTTGGAGGGCCGGCTCATGCGGTCACCTCCGCGCCGAAGTTCAGGCCCGTCGCCTCGGCCAGCTCGGCCAGCGTCTGATCGACATCGACCACTTTGATCGCGCGCATGCCCAACGCCGCGGCCGGCTTGCAGTTGATGCCCAAGTCGTCGAGATAGACGCAGGCCTTCGGCTCGACCGCCAGAAGCTCGCACATCATCAGATAGATCCGGGGATCGGGCTTGCGCACGCCGGCCTTGGAGCTTTCGATGATCGCGTCGAACAGCGGCATCACCTGAGCCATGGCGCCGGCCGCCCGCTGGCCTTCGTCCCGGCCGGGGCTGTGCATTGAGACCACGTTGTTGGTGATGCAGCCGACCGCGAAGCCCGCCGCCTTGCAGGCCTTCAGCGCTTCCACCATCCGCGGCCGCAGCTCGCCCGACAGCTTCGGCAGCACCTCGGCCCCGCGAAGCGGATGGCCGAGCGCCGTGGATTCCGCGAGGAACAGCGCGTCGAAGCCGGCCGCATCGACCTCGTTGCGCTCGAACTTCGCCCAGGCGTTGGCGTCCGGATTGGTGGAATTGACCCGCCGGATCAGGTCCTTCGGCAAGCCCTTCTCGGCCTCCAGGCGGTTGAAGGCTTCGAACGGCGAGGAGGTGAACACCCCGCCGAAGTCCCAGATCACCGCCGCAATTTCCGGTCTGGCCGCCATGTCCGCTTCCCACGCTCCGTCAAGGCGGCGGACGCTAGAGAGCCGCGCGCGGACGTGCAAGTAAGGGCCAATGACGCCGTTCGAACACCTGCGCCGCCTGCCCCGTCCCGTCCGACTGGCGATTTACGGGCTCGCCTGCGCCATCCTGCTCTACATCACGCTCGCGCCCGGCAAGTACGTGCCCGGCGTTGGCGTGATCTGGGACAAGGCCGAGCACGCCAGCGCCTGGGCCGTGCTGACCGGCGCTGGCCTGCTGCTGTCCACCAAGCGGCGGTGGGCGATCCTGCTGTTCGCCTTCATTTTTGGAGCGACGATCGAGGTGTTGCAGGCGGTCCTGCCGTTCGGCCGCGACGGCGACATCCTCGATCTGACGGCCGATACGGTGGGCATCGCGGCCGCCTATGCGGTCTGGCTAATCTGGCGGCGGTTGGGCTGGGTCAAGTGAGCCTGCGGCATCGTCCGTGGGAGGAGGCCGTCGATTTCCAGATCGGCCTCAGGCCCATCGCGATCGCCGACTGGCTGGAGGGCGGCGAGGACGATCCGGCGGTGCGCAAGGACGCGCTGTTCGAGCGCGCGCGCGACCTGGTCTGGGCCGAGACGGAGGGGTCCGAGGCCGGCCAGGCCGAAGCTCTGGGCCTGATCGAGACTGCGCTTGGTCCGGCTCCCGCGCAGACGGGCATGCCGCCGCTCTACGTCGCCTCTCGCCGCGTCGCCGACGACCTGTGCCTGATGGAGAAGGTCGAGGGCCAGTGGCGGCTGACGGCGCTATCACTCTCGGCCGGCGGGTTCTTCACGGCCACCGAGGCGATCGGCAAATCCCTTAGCGAGCTGCATGGTCCGGTCACCGGCTTCGCCGAGCGGTTCCTGACCCGCGTGCAGCGCGTGTTCGAGGGCCTGCGACCGGAGCTGGTGCTCGAGCGGCGTAACTGGACGGTGTTGAACTCCGGCGAACTGCACACTCCGTCCTCCTCGCCGATCCGCGCCCTTATCCCACAGATAGACCCGCGCGAGGCTGGCCGAACGCTGCGCCTGCGTGTCGAGCGCCAGACCCTGCGCCGACTGCCGCAGACGGGCGGGGCGCTGTTCACGATCCGGGTCTGGCTGGCGCCGCTCGGCGACCTTGCCGACGACCCGCAGCGCCTGGCCGCCTTCGCTCATGCCTGGCGCTCGGCCACGCCGGACTTGCGCGCCTACAAGCGCTTCGACCTCTATGACCATCTGGTGGAGGCTTTCCTCCGCGATCCACAACCGGCCTGACCACCGCCCCGGAGCCTCCATGTCGTCCGACCCCGCCGCCAAGCCGTTCATCTACCTGGCCACGCCCTGCTACGGCGGCCAGTTGCTGCTTCAATTCATGCACTCGGTACTGGCGCTGCAGAAGGCCTGCAATGAGCGCGGGATCGGCCTGGAAATCGACCTGATGGGCGGCGACGCCCTGATCACCCGAGCCCGCAGCCGACTCACCGCCCGCTTCCTGGCGCACAAAGAGGCCACCCACATCCTGTTCTGCGACGCCGATATCGGCTTTGCGCCGGAAAACGTCTTCCGCCTGCTCGACGCCGACAAGCCGGTGATCGCCGCGGTCTGCCCGATGAAATACGTGGACTGGGAGCGCGCGCGGACGGCGGGAAAGGCCAACGCGCCGGATATGATGGCCGCCAGTCTCGGCTATGTGGTGCGCTTCCTGCCGACCCCGGACCATTCGGTGCAGGTCGAGAACGGCATCGCGAAGGTGGCCTACGGCGGCACCGGCTTCCTGATGATCCGCCGCGAGGCGATGCAGCAGATCGTCGATGCTCATCCGGAGCTGCATGCCAAGATGGGCGACATGGGCGATCGCCTGGCCGACGAGGCGCCGATGGTTTTCGAGACCATGATCGAGCCTGAAACCGGCCAGTACCTGTCGGAGGACTACGCCTTCTGCCGCCGCTGGCGCGACCTCGGCGGGGAGATCTGGGCCGACATGGAGGCGCGGTTGAGCCACACAGGGGTGATGACCTTCACCGGCAGCCTGCTTCAGGCGATGCAACTGACAGCGCCCAGAGCCTGATCCACGATCACGATTGGGCTGTCAGGGCGGTCCCCGACCCCAACTACGCCCTAGCGATGGTGCAGGATGATCTCACCGGAGGTGCGTTCGACGCGAACCGGGGCGTAGGCCGAAAGTCGCCGCAGCACGTCGGCTTCGTTGTCGGTCACCAGCACGCCGGAGAAACGCAGCGCCCCGGTGCGCGCATCGGCCGTACGCACTGGCGTGGCGAAGCGGCGTGACAGGTCGGCGGCGACGTCGGACAGCGGCTGGTCGTGGTAGATCAGCTGGCCATTGGTCCAGGCGAAGGTGGCGTCCGGATCGGAAACCTTCAGCACCTGGGCGGCCTGGCCGACCGTGTGGGTCAGCTCCTGGCCGACGGTGACCCGCGTGGGCTGGGACTCCAGGGCGTCGGCGGGCCGCACTTCGACGACGCCGCGGCGGACCGTCAGGTCCACCAGGCCTTCGCGGTTGCGCAGGTTGAATTCCGTGCCGACCACGCGGACCTGGCGGTCGCCGACCTCGATCAGGAACGGCCGCTTGGCGTCATGGGCCACGTCGAACACCGCCTCGGCGTCGGCCATCTCGACCCGGCGCGCGTCGCGCTCGAACCGCACGGTGATCTTGGAGGCGGCGTTCAGCCGGATATGGGTGCCGTCGGCCAGCGCGATGTCGCGGATCTGACCGGCCGGGGTGACGTAAGTCTGGGCGGCGACGCTGGGCGACTGCAGGCCGAGACCCACAGCCACAACGAGTCCGGCGGCGACAGCCGCGCCGGCGCCCCACAGGGCCCGGCGGCGAACCACGTCGTGCGAAGCGGCGCGTACGGGACGTTGACGGCGTGCGGCCAACAGCGGGCGGCCGCCCAGTTCCTTGGCCACCGGCGAGTACTCTAGATCGACCCACAGGGTTTCCAGACGCTCGTACGCCTGAGCGTGGCTAGGCGACGATTGCAGCCAGCGCTCAAACGCCAGCCAGTCGTCACCGGTCGCAGCTTCGCCCTGGAGGCGCGCGAACCAATGCGCAGCCTCCTCGGCCACATGACCGTCGTCGAAATCTTCGTCGGTCTTCCGCATCAATCCCTAGCCCGCAGGGCGGCGAACCACCTGCATTCGATGAGATGACGCCGCCATTCGGCCTGCTCCTCCAAATAACGTGCTTCGCCGATCATGGGAGCCTCGCCGAGAGGTGCTTCAGCGCGGCCATCATGTGCTTCTCCACGGCGCTGCGGGAGATGCCAAGTTGAGCGGCGACCTGTGGATGGCTGAGACCCTCGAACTTGTGCATCCGAAAGACACGCTGTGTCTGCGGACTGAGCTCCGTCAGGGCCGAAGTGAGCAGCGCCAAGCGCTGGCGGGCCGCTACGGCGGCCTCGGCGTCTGGCTCGGAGGAGATCTCATGAATGCCCACTCGGGTGGTCTGGCTGTCCAGCCAGGCGCCGTCGCGGTGGGCCGTGCGCCGTTCTCCCCGCAAACGATCGAGCATCAGGTTGGAGCCCAGGCGGTAAAGGTAGGCCATCGGATTCTGGATCTCGACCGGCTGGTCGATCCCCGACAGTCGGACGTAGATGTCCTGCACCAAGTCCTCGGCCGCAGCGGCGGAGCGCAGGCGCACCGTGAAGAACCGCACCAAGTCGGTGCGGCGCTCCAGGTAGAGCCCGATCAGCGCCGATCTGCCATCGTCCTGCAAGTCCAAGCGCTCTTCGCCTCGCCCCTTGTCCCTACCCCATACACGCCGCACCACCCACGCGACAGCCTGTCGCCCAATGCGGACGGTTCCCAGGTCCGGGCGCGGCGGCTATGAGGGCGCATGAGCGCACCGTCCGGGGCCAAATTGCGTCACCAGTCCGCCCCCTCCGCCCACCCGCTGGAGCTCGGCGTCATCGTCCCGACCTTCAAGGAGGCGCCCAATGTGCGCCCCCTGCTCGAGAAGCTGGAAGCGGCGCTGCAGGGCGTGGTCTGGCAGGTGATCTTCGTCGACGACGACAGCCCCGATGGCACTGCCGCGACGGTCAAGGAGATCGCCGCCATCGATCCGCGGGTGATCTGCCTGCACCGCATCGGCCGCCGCGGCCTGGCCGGCGCGGTGATCGAGGGCGCGATGGCCTCGGCCGCGCCTTTCGTGGCGGTGATCGACGGCGATCTGCAGCACGACGAGACCCTGCTGCCGCAGATGCTGAAAGCGCTGCAGGACGATCGCGCCGACCTGGTGGTGGGCAGCCGCTACATCGCGGGCCAGGGGCCGGTGGGCGGCTTCGACAAGCGCCGCGCCCACGGCAGCCTGTTCGCCACCTGGCTCGGCCGCAAGGTCCTGAAGCTGGATTTGAGCGATCCAATGAGCGGCTTCTTCGCGATCCGCCGCAGTCTTGTCGAGCGCGCGGCTCCGAAGCTCTCCACCGATGGCTTCAAGCTGCTGTTCGACCTGGCCAGCGTACTCGATCCTCCGCCGCGGGTCGTCGAACTGCCTTATGTGTTCCGCGAGCGTCACGAGGGCGAAAGCAAGCTGGACGGGCGCGTCGTCGCCCACTACCTCAGCCTCTTGGCCAGCAAACTCAGTCGTGACGTGCTTTCGCCCCGCGCCCTGCTGTTCGGGCTCGTGGGGCTGAGCGGTGTGCTGGTCAATGTCGCGGTGGTCTACGCGCTGTCGGACCTGCGCTTCCTGCCGGCCCAGGCGATCGGCGCGGTGGTGGCCATGACCTCCAACTACCTGATCAACAACACGGTCACCTATCGCGACAAGCGGAAGCGGGGCCTGGCGCTCTTGACTGGCTACCTGCGCTTCTGCCTGCTCTGCGCCATCGGCCTGGCGGCCAATGTGGCGGTCGCCAGCCTGGCGTTCCAGCTCGTGCCGCACCGTTGGGTCGGCGTGGTCGCGGGCGCGGCGGTGGGCGCGGCCTGGAACTACATCACCACGTCGCTCGCGGTCTGGTGAAACCGGGGATCATCGATTCGCGCCGCGGCGTGCTGCTGCTGGCGCTGGGCCTGACGGCGATCCGCCTGGTCGCCGCCGGCTCGATCCACCTGACCGAGGACGAGGCCTACTACCGCTTCTGGGCCTTGCACCTGCAGCTGGGCTACCTCGACCACCCGCCGATGATCGGCTGGTGGATCCGGGCCGGCATGAGCCTATTCGGCGACACGCCGCTCGGCGTGCGGCTGCTGCCGGCGCTGAGTTGCGGACTGAACACCTGGCTGATCGGCGACCTGGCCCTGCGACTGGGGGCGAGTCCGCGGGCCGCGTTCCGCGCGGCGCTTTGGTACAACGCCACCCTGACCGTTTGCCTGGGCGGCATGCTGGCCATTCCGGACTCGCCGGCCAGCCTGTTCTGGACCGCCACGCTCTGGGCGCTCGCGCGGTTCTGGGAACATCGGCGCGCCGGCTGGTGGCTGGCCGCCGGACTAATGGCCGGGCTGGCGGTGATGTCGAAATATTCCGGCCTCTTCCTGGCCCCCGGCGTGCTGCTTTGGCTGCTGGCGGTCCCTGGCGGAGCGGCGGAGCTGAAAAAGCCCGGACCGTGGGCCGCGGCCGTCGTCGCGGCGGCGGTGTTCGCGGCCAATGTGGTCTGGAACGCCGAGCACCAGTGGATCACCTTCATCAAGCAGTTCAGCCGTGTCGCGCCGCACGGCTTCACGCTCGCCTACCTGCTGGAGCTGGCGGCTACCCAGATCCTGCTCTTCACGCCCATCCTGGCGGCCTATGCGGCTCTGGGCGCGCGGCAGGCCTGGCGCGAGCGAGGCCAAGCCGGCGCGGCGCACCTGATGCTGCCGCTGGCCACATCCGTCCCGTTCGCCGCCTATCTGATGCTCCACAGCCTGCACGACCGGGTGCAAGGCCACTGGCCGGCGCCGGTGTTCGGGGCCATGGCGATCTGCGCGGCGACGGCCGCCGAACGATTTGCGGCCACGCCCTGGCAGCGCTGGCTGAGGCGTCTGGCGCCGGTGGCTGGCTTCGCTGTGGCCGGCGCGACCTTCGCGATCATGGCCTTGCCGACGCCCAACCTGCTGGGGCGGCTCGACCCGACCCTGCCCCTGCGCGGCTGGGGCCGGTTCGCCGCCGACATCGACGCCCTGCGGGCGCGGACCGGCGCAGCCTGGGTGGGAACGCTAAGCTACGGAGTTTATTCCCAGCTGCAGGACGAGCACCGCATCTCCGGCCCTCTGCTGGAGCTGGTGGAGCGCGACCGCTACTGGGCCGGCGACCCCGGCCGGCCCGATTTCACCCGACCGGGGCTGGTCGTCGACCTGTCGCGCCGGATGAAGGTCCCCGACGTCCTGCGCTGTTTCACGCAGGTCACGCCGGCCGGTGAGCTGACGCGGGCGGGCGGGCTGGCGCACAACCAGCGCTACACGGCCTTCCTGGTCGCTGGCCCGCGCCGCGATGTCTGGATCCAGGGCTGTCCTGACCAGATCTCGCCCGGCGTCTGGCGCTAGAAGCTTCGCGCCAGGCCCAGGCCGAGCGTGCGCGGGCGCAGCGGCGTCGCCTGGGTGGCCCGGGCCCGGCTGAAGGGATTGCCGTAGGCGAAGGTGTTGCCCCGCTCGTCGGCGACGTTGTCGACGAAGAGAGTGGCCCGCCAGATGTCGGCGCTGAGTGCGGCGGCGACCCGGCCTGAGGCGTAGCCGCCCATGGCGTTGCCGAGCCCGCCATCGAAGGTGAGATACGAGCGCCCCACATAGGCCACCTGGGCCATGGACTCCGCCTCGAAGCGCCCGATCCGCCAATGGTAGCGGACGTCGGCGGCGCCCATTTCGTAGGGCACGCCCGGCAGGCCGATGTCGCGCCGCGCCGGGAAGACGTCGGCGGCGCGGGTGATCTTCGGATCCTCCAGCAAGAGATTGGCCCGCACCTGCAGATGCGCATCGGGCCGCCAGTCCGCCTCGCCCTCGACGCCGGTGTTGGAGCCGTCGCCGATGTTCACCGTCATCGGCAGGCCGGACGCCAGCCGCTGATCGGTCTGCAGGCCGTTCCAGTCGGCGTGGAAGATCGCTCCGCGAAGCGTCAGCTTGTGGTCGAACAGCGGCAGGCCCGCGCCGATCTCGTAGTTCCAAAGGTGGTCGGGCTTGAACTGGGGGGAAACACTTTCCGTCGTCGGCCCGCCCGCCGCGGCTGGGATGTTGAATCCGCCGGCGCGGTAGCCCTCCTGCACCTGGGCGTAGATCACGAATTCCGGCGTCGCCGCGTAGCTGACACGGAATTTTGGCGCCACGCCGGTGTCGGTCAGGTGCTCGTGGAGGTCCGGGATAGGCGTATCAGCGACGTTGAAGTCGCCGGCGCGGGTGTCGACGCGGGTGGCGAACCACCGCGCGCCGGCCGTGGCGGTGATCTTGGCGGTGATGTCATAGGCGATCTCGCCGTAGATGGCGGCTTCCGAAAGGTCGTCGCGGCGCTGATAGATCGAACGCGCTGGACCGGGCGGCGTCACATCCTGCAGGAAGGCCTCGTCCATCTCGTTGGAGAGCGACACGAAGCCGCCCGCCAGCCAGCGCCAGGGTCCCGGCGCGTTGGACGAGAGCAGGCCTTCGGTCTCCCACAGGCGGATGTGCTTGTCCTCGTCGAACGCCTGGCCGAGGGGCGAGCCGCCGGCCGCGCGGAACGCCCCGGTGGCGTCGTAGCGGGTTTCCAGGGCGTGATCGATATAGGCGGCGGAGACCTTCAGGTCGGCGAGCGCGCCGCTGTGCTGAGCGGTGAGGCCCAATTCCGAGAGATCATTGCTGAACGGCTCGCGCACCGCGGCGTCGCGGCTCAGCGAGCCATCGGCGCCTTGCGTATACTGGCTGTCGGCGGTGGCGATCGACTGGTGGGCGAAGCCGCCCTCGAGCTCCCAGCCGTCCGGCAGCTCGGCCAGGCCGGCGATGCGCCCGCCGGTGCGGCGGCTGAAGTTGACGTCGTTGAGGCCCAGCACGGGATTGCTGATGTAGCCGCCGCTCTCGTCGGTGTAGATCACCGCTCGGATCGCCGCGCGTCCGTCGGCCAGCGGCAGGTTGGTCATCGCCTCCAGGCCCTCGGACGGGCCGCCGTGTTGGGTCGCCATGGCCTCGGCCGAGACCGATCCCAGCACCGAGGTCGGGTCCGGCCGGGCCGGCACGATGCGCACGATGCCGCCCATGGAGCCTGAGCCGTAGAGGGTGCCCTGCGGGCCGCGCAGCACCTCCACCCGATCGACGTCGGCCAGCCGCAGGTCCGGATCCGGCGCGTTGTAGGTGATCGGCACATCGCCGAGATAGAGGCCAACGGTCGACTGGGTCTTGCCAGTGAACGATCCGTCGGAGAGCCCGCGCACGAAGATCTTGTTGCGCCCGGAGCCCAGGTTGGTCACCGCAACTCCCACCGCCTGGGAGGCGATCTCGTCGAAGCTGCGTCCGCCCAGCGCTTCCACATCGGTCGCGGATAGCACGCTGATGGCCGAAGCCGTGTGCGACAAGAGCTCAGGCCGCTTTTCGGCCGTCACCACGAGCTCGTCCAGCCGCGGCGCTGTGACGCTGTCCGGTGTGGGCGCGCGTTGGGCGGCCTGGACGGGCGTGGCCAGCGGCCGGGCGACCACGCGAAAGCTCTTGGGATCGAGCACCTCGAACCCACAGCCTGCCGGCAACAGGGCGCCGAGCGCCTTGGAAGGCGGCAGGGCGCCGGAGACCGGCCGCGACCGACCGCTGCAACCGGAAACCGGGAGCCCTCCCACCGAGACCCCGCCTTGCACTGCAAAGCGAACGAGAGCAGCTTCAAGGGGCTCTGCAGGAAGGCGAAAAACCCTTGTTTCGGCAGCCCACGCCACCCCGGGAGACGCCCCCGTGGCCAACAGCGCGATGCCGCTGGCCGACGCTGCGGCGAGGCAGCGTCTTGCTTTTGCGAGCCTGAGATGGTTGTCGGTACGCAACGTCATTCAGGCGTGAGCTCCCCGGGGGCGAGGCGACCAGATCAATGCAGAGAAGTCCACTGGCCTTGCTCGACCCCCATCGCGAAGTCGCGTCCGTGATCCACGCCGCCCGTGACACCTGCCGCGAGAGCTTTGGAAAAAGCCTCGCCGCGGCGCGCCCGCAGGACGAACCCTACCGTCACTGGATACTGCAGGACGTCCTGCCTGCCCCGATGGCAGAATCCCTGGACGCCCTGCCCTTCCCCGCGCCAGCGCTGAACGGCGTATCCGGCTCACGCGAAATCCACAACAACACGCGCAGATATGTCGATGCGCAGGCGATCGCCCAATACCCGGTCTGCGCCGCCCTGGCCGAGGCTTTCCAGCATCCCGAGACCGTGGCCACGGTGGAGACACTCACCGGCGCCCAGCTCGACGGCTGCTGCCTGCGGATCGAATACGCGCAGGACACCGAAGGCTTTTGGCTGCAGCCGCACACCGACCTGGGCGTCAAGAAATTCACCCTGCTCTACTATCTCGGCCCCGACGGCCAGCCGGAGTTGGGAACTGACGTTTACGTCGACGGCAAGACCTGGTCGCACCGCGCCCCGTTTGAACGGGGCGGAGCGTTGGCCTTCGTGCCCTCTGACCGTACCTGGCACGGGTTCGAGCCGCGGCCGATCCTGGGGGTGCGCAAGTCGCTGATCGTCAACTACGTGACCGCCGAATGGATGGCGCGCGAACAACTGGCCTATCCGGACAAGCCGGTCGCCGGTCGCCAGACGGACTGAGATTACCCCATCGCTAGGCTGCCGCCGGCAAGGTCACGACCGCCGTCGTTCCGCCCGGTCGGGACATCAACTCCACGTCGCCGCCGTGCGCGCGGGCGGTGGAACGGGCGATCGGCAGTCCCAACCCGACGCCGCCATTGTCGAGGTTGCGGGACGCATCGGTGCGGTAGAATGGCTGGAAAACCCGTCCGAGCTCGTCCGGCGACAGCCCAGGCCCCGCATCGACAATCTCCACAACTGCTGCGCCGGCCGTCTGGCGCACATTGATCCGCGCCTCGCCGCCATACTTCAGGGCGTTGTCCACCAAGTTCGAGAACAGGCGCTGGAGCGCGACGGGGTCGCCATCCACCGTCACCGCCGCCGCGCCGTCGGCGATCTCGACCTGGCCGCCGACCAGGGCCGCATCGTCGGCCACGCACTCGATCAACGACAGCAGATCGAGCTTCTCGCGCCGGCGCGGCTGGCCCTCGTCGCGGATGAACGCCAGGACCCCGCCGATCATCTGCTCCATCTGATCGATGTCGGAGAGGACCGAGGCCTTCAGCGTCGGCGGCGCGGCCTCCAGCTTGAAACGGATGCGGGCGAGCGGCGTGCGCAGATCGTGCGAGATAGCCCCAACCATGGCCGTGCGGTCGTTGATGTAGCGCTTGATGCGCGTCTGCATCTCGTTGAACGCGTGGGCGGCGGCGCCGACCTCGGCCGGGCCTTTCAGCGCCATCTGGGGCGCGTGCGGATCGCGCCCGAGCGTCTCGGCGGCCTCGGCGAACCGCTTAAGAGGTGCGGAGATGCGGCGCGAAAACAGGTAGCCGGCCGACGCCACCAGAAGGAAGCCGCCCAGCAGCCAGGCCGAAGCCTGCATCTGCCAGGACGAGGGGAAGGCGTCCGGTGTCGATCGGACCACGGTCCAGGTCCCGTCATCCGCCTGCAGCGCCGCGGAAAAGTCACCGAAGATCGGCATGTCCGCTCCGCCGTTGAACCGCCGCCGGCCGGAGCCGCGCATCCAGCCGGAATCGGCCGGGCCGACGCCCTCACCCGCGCCTGGATTCGCGGCGTCGTTCGAATCGCGGGGGACCTGGCCCGGAGGATCGCCCGCTCCGCCATCCTGCGCCCCGCGGTCCATCTCGAAGGGCGAGGCGCCCATCGGACCGCCGCGGTCAGGGCCGCGTGGCGGCGGCGCGCCGGTGAAGGCGCGGCGCAGGCGCCAGATCGGCGAGGCATTCTGCTCCTCCAGCCGAACCCGCGTCTCCGGCTCGCCGAGGACACGCGCAAGGGCGGCCAGGGTGCGCTCGTGCTCGCGATGGGGCGCGACCAGTTCAGGGGGCAGGCTGGCGGCGGTAGCGCGCGTCATCGGGCGGCCGAAGCGGGTCTTCAACGGACCCCCGCGAACGGCCGCGGCCACGTCGGCCACCCGGTAGACCGGGGGCCTGGGCGGTGGGATCAGAAGGATGACGCCAAAGCTGATTGCCTGGGCGACCAGCAGGCTCGCCACCAGCAGGGTGACCAGCTGCAAGCTGATCGGCGCCCGCGGCCACGCGCGGCGCGGCGCGGCGGCGGGCGTGTCGGTCACGCCCGGGTCACCTTGGCGTCGAAGAGATAGCCCGCGCCGCGATAGGTCTTGATGATCTCACCCTCGACGCAAGCGTGCAGCTTGCGGCGCAGGCGGCTGATCTGCACGTCGACGGCCCGGTCGAACACCTCGGTCTGCGAGCCGCGGGCCTGTTCCAGCAGCTGGTCGCGCGACAGAATCCGCTGCGGGTTCTCCAGGAACACGCTGAGCAGCGAGAACTCGCCGCCGGTCAAGAGGATGGTGGTGCCGTTGGGCGCGCGCAGCTGCCGACGCAGGGTGTCCACCACGAAGCCCTGGAAGTGATAGGTCTTGCCGCGCCGCGGCGCGCCGCCCCGCACTTCGTCCAGTCGACGGAACACCGCACGGACCCGCGCCAGCAGCTCGCGCGGGCTGCAGGGTTTCGGCAGATAATCGTCGGCGCCCAGCTCAAGGCCCAGCACCCGGTCGACCTCGTCGCCCATGGCGCTGACCATGACGATGGCCGGACCACCGGTCTCCGACAGCCGCCGACAGATGGAGAGCCCGTCCTCGCCGGGCAGCATGACATCGAGCACGATCAGGTCGATCGGCGCTGCGGCCAGGGCGGCCTCCATCGAGGCCGCGTCGCTGGCGGCGTGCAGTTGGTATCCGTGCTCCTCCAGGTATCCGACCACCTGCTCGCGCAGCTGGGAGTCGTCGTCGACGACCAGGATGTGGCGGGCGGGAAGAACGCTGGCTTGAGTATTCATAGCCTTTCCTCCCTGATGATTGTGGCGCCGCAACAACCGCGACGCCACAATCCTCTCTGAGCACGTCAGGGTGAAGTGGTGTCCACTGCACCCCTCCGACGCGCTCAGCCTCCAGAAGGCAGGCCCTTCCCATCCGATTCAGAGCGTGGGCTGCTCAGGGAGGGGTCCGGGACTTCCGCTATTCGTCGCGCGGCGGCGGGCCGCCCGGCCTGCCGGGGCCGCCCATCGGCCCATGCATGCCGCCGAAACCGCGGTGGCCCCAGCCGCCGGGCCGATCGCCGCCGCCGTGCATCCGCTGCAGGGCGTCGAACACCTGGCGTTGCTCAGGACTGAGCGCGGCGTAGAAGGTGCGCAGCGCCTCGGCGTGGCGCTTCTGCATCGCCTCGCGCTCGGCGTCGCGGCGGGCCATTTCGTCGAGCCGCTGGGGTGTGGTCAGCGGCGCAGGGGCTCCGCCGCCGCCAGGGCCGTGGCGTTCGCCGGGCCTTCCAGCGCCCTGCGGCCGCTTGTGCGACTGCAGAAAGGCGGTGAGCGCGGCTTCCTGGTCTGGCCGCAGGCGCAGGATGGTGCGCAGGTCGGCGGCATGTTGCTGCTCGTGCGCCGCGTGCATCTGCTGCATCCGCGCGTGGATCTGGTCGGGTGTCGGGCGTTCGCCGCGGTGGTCGTCCTGAGCCCAGGCAGCGGGGGCCGCGATGGAAGCCGCGCCGAGCGCGACGAGGGCCGTGAGGGCGGCTTGGCGGAAAATAGGTCGCATAGAGGGTCTTCCCTGATTGGTCCCGTCGCTTGATCGCACAATCGCTGTCCAGGGGAATTTCGGCGCGTGAGACGCCTGCGACATGACCCCGACACAGTGTGGCGAAGCTCTGGGGACCGGCGGCTGGAGCCCATTCTAGGCTCCGTTCGCGTCGGCGTCAGGCGGTGACGGTCGACTGGGTCTGGGCCTGTGGCTGAGCGGTTTCCGCTCCACCGCGGTGGTGGGCGGCGCGGAAGGCGTCGATCCCCGCGCTCAGTTCGGAGGCGCTCAGCTGACCGTCCCCGTTGGTGTCCAGGCTGTTGAAGGCCGAGGTCAGCGTGTTTGACACAGCGGTGGATGAGGTCGAGGTGACGCCAAGGGCGTTCTCGATCTCCGTCATGCTCAGCTCCCCATCGCCGTTGGTGTCGGCGGTTCCGAGGATCTGACTGGCCAGATCGGTGCTGGAGGCTCCGCCCGCACCGCTCGTGCCGCCGCCGCCTCCGCCGCCTCCGCCGCCATGATGGTGGTGATGGTGGGCCGCCTGCGCGCCTTGGGCACCGTTCTGCGCCGCGTTCTGGGCGCTCAAGGCGTCGGTGAGCTCGCTGGCGCTGATCTCGCCATCACCGTTGGTGTCGATCGCGTTGAACGCTTGCGTCAGCGCATTCGACCCGGAAGCCGTGTCGGATCCCGAGGTCGTATTGGTTCCCGAAGCGCTGTCCGCGCCGATCGCAGTCTCGATTTCCGAGAGGCTGAGCGAGCCGTCGCCGTTGGTGTCCGCCACGCTCATGATCTGCGAAGCGATACTGGAGGCGGTGGGCGGCCCTTCCTGCGCCGTCAGCAGGGAGCTCAGGGTGTCGGACGCGAACTGGGCCGAGCTCAGGGTCGTGGTCTGAGCTGTGGCTGGCGCCGGCGTGGCGGGGGTCGTAGAATCGGCGCCCGGCAGGTCTTGCCCAGCGGCCGTCTGCTGTGGCTGCAGAAGCATGTTCATGAGGCGTTGCGCCTCACTGCCTCCGTAAGCTGTTGGAGTTGAAGATATTTGCATCTAAGCCTCGCTTGAGGTTTCAGGGTTGCTGAGCCACTCCCGGCGAACCGGGAGCCGCGTCGCGGCGTAAGCCCTGCAAATTTCGGGGGAATTGGACTGCGG
>NZ_SSMZ01000033.1 GCF_004799395.1 Phenylobacterium sp. | reverse complement strand
GGAACGGATCGGCTCGCAGCCTAGCCTGGGCGGACGGACGCTGGGCGTCGTGGGCCTGGGCCATATCGGCGCGGCGGTGGCCGTGCGCGCCGAGGCGCTGCGGCTTAACGTGCAGTGGTGGGGCCCGCGGGCGAAACCGGGCGCGGCCTGGCCGAAAGCGGAGAGCCTGCTGGCCTTGGCTCAGGCCAGCGACATTCTGGTCGTCTGCGCCCGCGCCGAGGCCACCAACCGGGGCATGGTTTCGCGTGAAGTGATCGAGGCGGTCGGACCACAAGGGATGATCGTCAATGTCGGCCGTGGGCAGTTGATCGACGAGGACGCGCTGATCTCGGCGCTGAAGGATGGCCGCCTATGGCGCGCGGCCCTCGACGTTTTCGTCCAGGAACCGACGCCGGCGGAACGCTGGGCCGATGTCCCCAACGCGGTCCTGACCACCCACTCCGCCGGAGCGAGCAACGAAGCGTTGCCCTTGATGGTCGCCCAGGCGATTGACAATGTGCGGCGGTTCCTGGCCGGCGACGAACTGGCGAGCCCTGTGGCGGCGGTTGACGGCTAGGACAAACGGGAGGGATGCATGGCCAAGGTGCTGGGTATCGGTGGGGTGTTCTTAAAGGCGGCGGATCCGAAGGCCGTGCGGGAGTGGTACGCCCGCGTCCTGGGCTTCGATGTCACCGCATGGGGCGGCGTGGTGTGGCCGCACCCGACCGTTGGCAAAACCACCTGGAGCGTCTTTCCGTTGGAGAGCGATCACTTCGCACCGTCGACCGCGCCCTTCATGATCAATTTCATCGTCGATGACCTAGAGGGCCTGTTGGCCAGGGCTCGGGCTGAAGGCGTCGAGCCCGTGAGCGAGTCGGCCAGCGATGGATTTGGTAAGTTCGGCTGGCTGATGGACCCGACGGGGGTGAAAATCGAGCTTTGGGAGCCGGCCAAGTAGGCGCTCTTAACTTGACATAAAGACATAAAGATATCTTTATGCGCTCCATGACTTTGTCATCGAGCCAGGCTGTCGATGTGCTGCGCGCCGCGGGCGAACCCTCGCGCCTGCGCATCCTAGCACTTTTGGCGCGCGAGGAACTGGCGGTGCTGGAAATCTGCCGCGTGCTGGACCAAAGCCAGCCGCGCGTCTCCCGCCATCTGAAGCTTCTGGCCGAGGCGGGCCTGGTGGAGCGATTCCCGGATGGCGCCTGGGTGTTCTATCGCCTGACCGGCGACGGCGCCGCGGCCGCCCTGGTGGCCGAAGTGCTGGGCGCCATCGATCCCGCCGACTCGGCCCTGTACCGCGACGCTGAACGGCTGTCGGCGGTGTGGGCCGAGCGCGCCACCGACGCCGGCGAGTACTTCGCCCGCAACGCCGCGCGCTGGGACGAGATCCGCTCGCTCTATGTATCTGACGCCGACGTCGAGGCCGCGATCCTGGCGGCGGCCGGACCCGGGCCGTTCAAACGGCTGGTGGACCTGGGCTCGGGCACGGGGCGGATGCTGACCCTGCTCGCGCCCCACGCGGAGGCGGCGCTGGGCCTGGACCTGTCGCAGCAGATGCTGAACCTCGCCCGCAACCGCGTGACCGAGGCCGGGCTGGAGGGTTGCGAACTGCGTCACGGCGACATCTTCGCCACCCGCCTGCCCGGCGAGAGCGCCGACCTGGTGGTCGTGCATCAGGTGTTGCACTATCTGGCCGATCCCGCCGCGGCGGTGAAAGAAGCGGCGCGGATCGTGGCGCCGGGCGGCAAGTTGATCATCGCCGACTTCGCCCCGCACCGCCTGGAGTTCCTGCGCGAGCAGCACCAGCATCGCCGCCTGGGCTTCGCCGAGCCGGAGATGGCCCGCTGGCTCACCGGCGCGGGGCTTTCCAAAGTCCGGATCACCGCCCTGCCGCCGACCGAAAAGAACGGACTGACCGTGATGATATGGACCGCCGAACGCGCTCGCGAACGGCAAAGGCAAGCCGCATGAGACGCCGAAGGACAGACCTGGGCGACGCCGTTTTGGGCCCCATCGCCCGCGCCGGCATCGGTGCGGCGGCCAAGCCGCGCGTCTCCTTCGAGTTTTCCCCGCCCAAGACTCCGGAAGCGGAGGAGACCCTGTGGGAGGCGATCCGCCGCCTGGAGCCGCTGGACCCGACCTTCGTTTCCGTCACCTATGGCGCCGGCGGCTCGACCCGCGACCGCACCCACCGCACGGTGCTGCGGATGCTGAAGGAGACGACGCTGAAGCCCGCCGCGCACCTGACTTGCGTCGAGGCCAGCCGCGTCGAGGTCGACGAGGTGATCCAAGACTATTGGGACGCCGGCATCCGCCACATCGTAGCCCTGCGCGGCGACCCGCCGGGCCAGATCGGCGGCGCCTACACACCCCGCCCCGACGGCTACACCAACGCCACCGAGTTGACCGCCGGCATCCGCGCCATCGGTGACTTCGAGGTCAGCGTGGGGCTCTATCCGCACGTCCATCCGGAGAGCCCTTCCATTGACCACGACATCGACGTTCTGAAGGCCAAGGTCGATGCTGGCGCCACGCGGGCGATTACGCAGTTCTTCTTCGACCTGGATGGGTTCCTGCGGTTCATGGAGCGGGTCCGGAAGGCTGGCGTGACCATTCCGATCTCGCCCGGGATCATGCCGGTCACGAACTTCAAGGGCCTGAAGAAGATGGCCGGGCCGATGGGCGTCGCGTTGCCAGGGTGGCTCGGCAACCTGTTCGACGGGCTGGACAAGGATCCGGAGACGCGGCGGCTGCTGGCGTGTTCGGTGGCGACGGAGATGTGCGCGCGGCTGGCGGAAGAGGGCTTTTCCGACTTCCACTTCTACACGCTGAACCGCGCCGACCTTACCTATGCAATCTGCCGCGTGCTGGGCGTGCGCGAGCCTGAGACACCCCAAGCCCTTGGCAAGGAGGCCGCCGCATGACCCGGAGCGAACGAATCGCGGCGCTGAAGGCGGCGTCGAAGGAACGCGTCCTGATCCTCGACGGCTCGTGGGGGGTGATGTTCCAGAAGCGCGGTCTGTCGGAGGCCGACTACCGCGGCGAGCGGTTCGCAGACTACGAGGGCCAGCTGAAGGGCAACAACGACATCCTTTGCCTGACGCGGCCGGATATCGTGGGCGAGCTGCACGACGCCTATTTCGCCGCCGGCGCCGACATCAGCGAGACCAACACCTTCTCGTCGACCTCGATCGGCCAGGGCGAGTACGCCCAGGAAGCCGCGGTGCGCGACATGAACCTGGCCGGAGCGCGGATCGCCCGCGAGGTCGCCGACCGCTGGACGGCCAAGGAGCCGCACAAGCCCCGCTTCGTGGCCGGCTCCATCGGGCCGTTGCCGGTGATGCTGTCGATGAGTTCGGATGTGAACGATCCCGGCGCGCGCAAGGTGACCTTCGAGCAGGTCTACCAGGCGTACCGCGAACAGGTTCTGGCGCTGCACGACGGCGGCGTCGACCTGTTCCTGATCGAGACCATCACCGACACGCTGAACTGCAAGGCCGCGATCAAGGCGATCCTGGACTTGACTGACGAGGGCTACGAGCCCCTGCCGATCTGGATCTCGGGCACCATAACCGACCGCTCGGGCCGCACGCTGAGCGGCCAGACGGTGGAGGCCTTCTGGAACTCGGTGCGCCACGCCAAGCCCTTCGCCGTGGGTTTGAATTGCGCGCTGGGCGCCGAGCTGATGCGCCCGCACATCGCCGAGCTTTCCCGCATCGCCGACACGCTGGTCTCGGCCTACCCCAACGCCGGCTTGCCCAACGCCATGGGCGAGTACGACGAGACCCCGGACGAGACCGGCCACATGCTGCACGACTGGGCCGAGCAGGGGATCGTCAACATCCTGGGCGGCTGCTGCGGGACGACGCCAGATCACATCAAACACGTGGCCGACGCGGTGCGGGGGCTCAGCCCCCGGCCGATCCCGGAGCGCCCGACGGCCATGCGGCTGGCGGGGCTGGAGCCGTTCGAGCTTGCCTAGTCCGCTCATCCCCGCGAAGGCGGGGATTCATTCGGGGCCTGGGGACGGCGCCGCGATTCAAGATTGCAGTCAGCCTGGATCCCCGCCGTCGCGGGGATGAACGGTTTGTAGGAATAGATGCGACCTATCTTCATCAACGTCGGCGAGCGGACCAACGTCACCGGCTCGGCCAAGTTCAGGAAGCTGATCGAGGACGGGGCCTATGGCGAGGCGCTGAGCGTCGCGCGCCAGCAGGTGGAAGCCGGCGCCCAGGTCATCGATGTCAACATGGACGCCGGGCTGCTCGATTCCGTCGAGGCCATGAAGACCTACCTCAACCTGCTGGCCGCCGAGCCGGACATCGCCCGCGTGCCGGTGATGATCGACTCGTCGAAGTGGGAGGTGATCGAGGCGGGCCTGCGCTGCGTGCAGGGCAAGGCGATCGTCAACTCGATCTCCATGAAGGAGGGCGAGGCCAAGTTCATCGAGCAGGCCAAGGCCTGCCAGCGATATGGCGCGGCCGTGGTGGTCATGGCCTTCGACGAGGTGGGGCAGGCCGACACCGCGCAACGCAAGATCGAGATCTGCACGCGGGCCTACAAGCTGCTCACCGAGCAGGTGGGGTTCCCGGCCGAGGACATCATCTTCGACCCCAACATCTTCGCCGTGGCGACCGGGATCGACGAGCACAACAACTATGCGGTCGACTTCATCGAGGCCTGCCGGGCGATCAAGGCGACCCTGCCGCACGCGCGGATCTCGGGAGGCGTCTCCAACGTCTCGTTCAGCTTCCGCGGCAACGAGCCGGTGCGCCGCGCGATCCACTCGGTCTTCCTCTACCACGCCATAGCCGCGGGCATGGACATGGGCATCGTCAACGCTGGCGAGCTGCCGGTCTATGACGAGATCCCCGAGGAGCTGCGCGAGGCGGTCGAGGACGTCATCCAGAACCGTCCGCAGCGCGACGCGACGCTGACCAACACCGAGCGCCTGGTGGAGCTGGCGCCCAAGTACAAGGGCGGCAAGTCGGAGGCCAAGGGCCCGGACCTGACCTGGCGCGAAGGCACGGTCGAGCAGCGCATCACCCACGCCCTGGTCAACGGCGTCACCCAGTTCATCGAGGACGACGCCGAGGAGGCCCGCGCCAAGGCGGCCCGGCCGCTGCACGTCATCGAGGGCCCCTTGATGGATGGCATGAACGTGGTCGGCGACCTGTTCGGCTCGGGCAAGATGTTCCTGCCGCAGGTGGTCAAGTCCGCGCGCGTGATGAAGCAGGCGGTCGCCTATCTGATGCCCTTCATGGAGGCCGAGAAGGAGGGCAAGCCCAGAGAGGCGGCGGGCAAAATCCTGATGGCCACCGTCAAGGGCGACGTCCACGACATCGGCAAGAACATCGTGGGCGTGGTCCTGCAGTGCAACAACTACGAGGTCATCGACCTGGGCGTCATGGTCCCGGCCGACCGCATCCTTGACGAGGCGATCGCCCAGAAGGTCGACATGGTGGGCCTCTCCGGCCTGATCACCCCGAGCCTCGACGAGATGGCCTATGTGGCCGGGGAGATGGAGCGGCGGGGGATGAAGATCCCGCTGCTGATCGGCGGCGCCACCACGTCGAAGACCCACACCGCTGTGAAGATCGAGCCCAAGTACAAGGGCTCCCAGACCACCTACGTCCTCGACGCCAGCCGCGCCGTGGGCGTGGTCTCGGGCCTGCTCTCGCCCACCGAGCGCGACCGGCTGATGGCCGAGACCAAGGCCGAGTACGTACGCGTGCGCGAGGCCTTCGCCCGCGGCCAGGACAAGCGCGCCCGCTCGACCCTGGACGAGGCGCGCGACAACGCCTTCACGCCGGACTGGACGACCTACGATCCGCCGAAACCATCCTTCGTCGGCACGCGGACGTTCGAAGCCTATGACCTGGCCGACCTCGCCCGTCACATCGACTGGTCGCCGTTCTTCGCCAGTTGGGAGCTGATCGGGCGATACCCGCAGATCCTCGAGGACGACGTAGTCGGCGAGGCGGCGCGTGACCTCTACAAGGACGCCCTGGTCATGCTGCAACGGATCATCGGCGAGCAGTGGTTCGAGGCCCGGGGCGTGGTCGGTTTCTGGCCGGCCAATTCCGACGGCGACGACGCGGTGCTGTGGACCGACGAGACCCGCACCGTCGAGCTCGCCCGGCTACATAGCCTTCGCCAGCAGATGGCCAAGGACAAATCCCAGGCCGATGGCGGCCGCGCCAATGTGGCGCTCGCCGACTTCATCGCCCCCATCGGGACCAAGCCCGACTGGATCGGCGGCTTCGCGGTCACCGCCGGCCATGGGGAGGCGGAGATCGCCAAGGCCTTCAAGGACAAGGGCGACGACTACTCCGCGATCATGGCCGCGGCGCTCGCCGACCGCTTGGCGGAGGCCTTCGCGGAGGCGCTGCACCGGCGGGTGCGGACGGAGCTCTGGGGCTATGCGCCCGACGAGGCCTGGGACATCGACCAGATGATCGCCGAGCAGTACCGCGGCATCCGCCCGGCGCCGGGCTATCCCGCCCAGCCCGACCACACGGAGAAGGGGACGCTGTTCCGCCTGCTGGACGCGGAAGCCGCCACGGGCCTGAACCTCACCGAGAGCTACGCCATGTATCCGACGGCGGCGGTCTCAGGCCTCTATTTCGCCCACCCGGAAAGCCACTACTTCGGCGTCGGCCGGATCGAGCGGGATCAGGTGGAGGACTATGCACGGCGCAAGGGATGGCCGGTGAGTGAGGCCGAGCGGTGGCTGGGGCCGATCCTCAACTACGACGCGGGGTAGGGGGGGCGGTCATCCGCAGCAGAGCCGAAGCCATCGCTGAGGAATTAGGGCGTGTGGTGAATTCCAACGGCTTCCATTTCTGATTTACCTTCAGTGTGACGCTCACCTGCGATTGCGGCGCGGCGCTGACTTTTGCGCGGTCGGCTACGCGCCGCTCCGCCGATCCTTGACCCGGCCGGACGCCAGAGCTTTGGGCTTGGCATGGGCATAAGGGCGGGTGTGGCTGGGCTCTGCCTCCCGCCGCTTCGCGGGGGAGCTAGAGCGTTCGACCGCTGAGATGAATCGAATGTGATCGGCCGGGAGATTCCCTGACTTTTGCGGATGTGAGTCCCTGGGATCGGGTGATTCTGGAGGGTCTCATGGGAGCGGCGCGTTCGAAGGATCTTCGCAGTCGTGTGGTGGCTGAGGTTGCGGCGGGGATGTCGCGGCGACAGGCGGCGGTGCGGTTCAAGGTGAGCGCGGCGTCGGCGGTTCGGTGGGTTGCGCTGGAGGCCGAGACGGGGAGCGTTGATCCTCGGCCGCGGGGCGGCAAGAGCCGCTCGCCGTTAGAGCCGCACGCGGCCTGGCTGCTGGCGCTGAACGCGGGCGAAGGCGACCTGACCCTGGCCGAGATCGTGCGGCGGCTGAGCGAAGAGCTTGGGGTCGAGGTCACCGAGACGTCGGTTCGGCGGTTCTTCAAACGCCACAAGATCACTTATAAAAAAAACTCTGCACGCCAGCGAGCAGACGCGGCCCGACGTGGCCGAAGCGCGCGAGCGCTGGAAGGCCAGCCAGGCGAGCCTTGATCCCCGCAAGCTGGTCTTTGTCGACGAGACCGGGACGAACACCAAGATGGTCCGCGCCTACGGCCGTGCGCCCAAGGGCCAGCGGCTACTCGGCCGCCAGCCCTTCGGGCACTGGAAGACCACCACCTTCACAGCCGGACTGCGCTGGGATGGGATCACCGCGCCCTGGGTGCTGGACGGCGCCATGAACCGCGACGCCTTCCTGGTCTATATCGGCAAGGTGCTCGGCCCGACCCTCAGGACGGGAGACATCGTGGTCATGGACAACCTGCCGGCCCACAAGGGCGACGCGGTTAGGAAGCTGATCGAGGACCGGGGCGCCAAGCTCATGCTCCTGCCGCCCTACTCGCCAGACCTCAATCCAATCGAGCTGGCCTTCTCAAAGCTCAAGGGGCTCCTGCGCAAGGCCGCCGAGCGCACCGTGGGCGGCCTCTGGGATCGCATCGGCCACGTGCTCGACGCCTTCACCCCGCAGGAATGCGCCAACTATTTCCGCCACGACGGCTATGCATCAACTTAGATGTCGAATGCTCTAG
>NZ_SSMZ01000329.1 GCF_004799395.1 Phenylobacterium sp. | reverse complement strand
CGATCGCGGAGCTCTACGCCGAACTGGGCTCGCCGATCGGCGGAACCCAGGTTCCGGACGAATGGCTGAAGCGGTTGGGCGCCCTGCCGCTGCTCTATCCGCCGGGCGAACGGTTCCATTACAGCCAGGCCACCGATGTCCTCGGCTTCCTGGTCGCACGCGTCGAGGGCAAGACATTCGGCGAGGTGCTTCAAGAACGCATCTTCGGCCCCTTGGGGATGGTCGACACCGACTTCTGGTGTCCGCCCGAGAAGCGCGACCGGATGGCGAAACTCTACCGGTTGGATCTGGCGACAGACCGGCTGACGGACGTCTCCTTCCCCCACATCGACCGGGCGCAGGTGTTCGAGGGCGGCGGCGGCTGCCTGGTCTCCACCGCGGACGACTATCTGAAGTTCGCCCGCATGATGCTGGGAAAGGGCGAGATCGACGGCGTGCGGCTGTTGAAGGCCTCGACCATCGAAATGATGTGCGAGAACCGGCTGACCGAGGCTCAGCGACAGATTCCCTTCATGGGCCTGCCCTTCTGGATGGGTCAGGGCTTTGGCCTGGGCGTCTCGGTGGTCCTTGACCCGCAGGCGCAGGCCTGGATGGGGCCGAGTTCCAAAGGAGCGCTGAGCTGGCCGGGCGCCTTCGGCACCTGGTGGCGGGCCGATCCGGAGGAAGACATGGTGGCGATCTACCTGATCCAGAATTCCATGCCCTTGGGGCCGGAGGCGGCCGCCCAGATCGCCGCCAGCCCGCGCATGGGCGGGCGCATGGCCCTGATCACCTTCCTGAACCTGGTCTACGGCGCCTTGGGCCGATAACCGTCGGCCTCAGCCCGAGTGCGGCGACACGCACATCGGCTGGCCGCGCCAGGTGGCGCCGACCACGCTGCCGTTGCTGATCGCCTTCAGGCGGGCCTGGACGTAGTCCATGCTTTCGGGCGGCGGCTTGACGCCGGGCGGGCACAAGGGCGCTGTCACCTGCCGCGTGGCGCCGGGGCAGATGCAGATATCCTGCTGCTGGTTGAGCCGGCTGGCGTCCTGGCCGCGGCACTGCACCGACTTCTGATGGCCGCTGCCGTCGAGGCAGATGCTGGTCGAGTTGCGGTCGAGCGTGTCCGCGGAGGCCAGGCCCGCCGCGCCGCTCAGTCCCAAGGCCGCGGAGGTGATCAGGATGGATAGTTTCACGACGCGTCTCCGTCTTTGTCCCCCGAACGGGAACATTGAGCCTCCGATCTGACCTGCGCGTCAACCGCGGCGCGGCGCGCGTAAATCGGCGTTCGTTCACCAAGAAATCTCGCGATAACTTAACCGTGGCGAGCGCAGACTGGCGAGATGGACCCGATCTCCACCGCCCGCTACGGCATGATGGCCGCCACCCAGCAGCTCACCGCTTCGGCCAGCCGCATCGCGGCCGACGGGCCGAGCGGCAACGTGGACTATGGCTCCGAGGTGGTGACCCAGATCCAGGCTTCCACCGCCTTCAAGGCGGACGTGGGCGTGGTCAAGGTCGCCGACCAGATGTGGCAGTCCCTGCTCGCGATCCAGTCGAACTGATCGCGCCTTCGTCCGGCCCTACTGGAACGCGATCCAGCGCCCGGCCGCCGCGCCCAGCACCCACACCAGCATCGTGGAATAGGCCACCAGCTTGGTCAGCGGCCCGCCCTCTTCGCCGCGTCCGCGGAACAAGGTGATCAGCGCCGTCCCAACGATCCAGACGGCGTAGAGCGCCGTGTAGATCTTGTTGACCGGGTTCAGGTGGTCATAGTCGTCCGGCTTGATCACGAAATGGGTGTGGACGAACTGGGCCACGATCAGCACGACCATGCCGGCGATATAGCCCCAGCGCAGCCGGCCCCGGGTCACCGGGATCAGGATCAGCGCTGCGGCCGTGATCACGTGATAGATGCCCACGTCGATCAGATCCGTGGTCGCGAACATCCACAGATCGATCAGGAAGATTGAGCCGCCGATCGCGAACCAGATCTTGGGCATCAGCGCCACCGCGCCGTTGGCCGCGGCGACCGGGCGGCTGACGCCATAGGTAAGGATGATGCCGGACAGCAGCGCCATCATCTTCACCGTGAACGCTGAGCTGTCATAGAGCTTGGTCGCATTAGCCGCCCCAATCAGGACGCCGGTAATGATGATCCCGATCACGCCGATGTTCTGCAGGACGCGGAGGTTGCGGTAGATTTCCGAGGGCTTCTCCTCGGTGACGCCGGCGCCCAGCAGGCGCAGGTTCATCAGGATCGTGGTGCCTCCAATCACGATCAGCGACAGGATGTGGCCGACCTCCCAGGAGGCGTAGCCGAACTTCGGACCCTTGACCCAACTCCCTGGCGGAATGTCGCCCAAGGTGTCGACCCAGGCTTTGGCCTGGGGGAAGAAATGTTCGAGGTTCATGCTGCTCATGGCTGCGCCTTCCACATCTGCGCATCGAAGCGCTGCCCGGCCATGTTCTCTTCACCCTTCTCGGAGGTTTTGCACTGCTGCACCCAGTTGATGACGTCCGACTGTGGCTTGCCGCAGTCGTACCAGTTGTAGGGAATGAACCGGCCGCAGATGATCACCAGCGTCCAAAGGATCAGGGAGCCGGCGGCCGACATCCGCGCCGCTTTCGGCGGCGTCCCATCGGCGTCCCAGGAGCCTTGCGTCGCCTGCACCCGGCTGTGGAAAACCACGATGTTGAGCAGGGCGAGCGCCAGGAAGGCCATTTTCACGAGGAACTGGACGTTGTGGTAGTAGTAGATCGGTTTAGCGAAGAACAGGCCCGTCCCGCTCAGCACCACGAAGACGAAGCTGTAGACGGTGAGCGGCAGGATCGCGTCACTGATCGTCGAGACCTTCGTCTTGCGGAAGGTCACGCCCAGCAGCCTCAGGTCGACCACCATGATGGTGCCGGCGAACAGCATCAGCGCGATCAGGTGCGTGCCTTCCAGCAGGCTCCAGAAGTTCAGCGAGCCGAGCAGGGCCTCGCTCCACGACTGGCCGTCGGGAGACGGGCCCTTGCCGAGCGAATGCTCCAGCCAGTTCAAGAATGCGCCCATCATCGGCGCCGCTCCTGATATCCGTTCATTCCGTTCCCCAAGCCTTCGGCGTGAAATCGCCCGGCCAAGTCTTGCGCACACACACCGGTGTCAGCCGGCAATCAAGCAGCGTACGGTTCCGGCGCCGTTACGCTTCGGTTACAGCGCCGAATTACGCGGGTTTTCAAGGTCGAGGCTTGATCCAGGTCATGGGCGGCGCCGCAGATCGCGTCTAGCGCCGCTGCCCCGCGGCCACCACCGCTGAGCCAGGCTGATTCCTCAACCCGATGCGTCGCATCGGCCAGAAAAAAGGGGGGCGAAACCGCCCCCCTTTCAATTTCCAACGTCAGCCGACTACGGCTTCTCGGCGGCGTCCGCGCCATCCTTCGGCGCGCCCGTGCCGGACGAGCCCATGAACAGCTTGCGGCCGTCGGGGAAGGTCACGTCACGGCCGTTGGCCTTGCAGATCGGCTCGCAGGCCTTGTCCTTCGACTGATAGCCGCGCACCACGATCTCGGTGCCGGGCTTCAGCGAGTTCCGGTCGATGCCGGCGCGAAGCAGGGTGTTGGGCGTGCCGCCCTCGACCATCCACTCCACCTGGGCGAAGTCCGGGTTGGTGTTCATCACGTGGACCCAGGCGTGCGGGTTGATCCACTCGACCTTTACGACCTTGCCGCGCAGCAGCACGGGGGCCTTGCCGTCAAATTCGGCGGCGAACGCATGGTGGGCCACGGCTTGGGTCACGCCGATCGAAGCGGCGGCCAGAAGGCCCGCGGAAATCACGGTAGGGACAATGAAACGACGGAAGTTCATGTGGGGCGTCTCCGACGGAGGATGCTGCTTCTTATCATCCTTCCGCGTCACGATGATGGCGACACGGAAAGAAACGGGCGATCAGGCTGCCTAGGGCAGCGGGTTCTTGCGAAGGTGACCATACATCAGTTCTTCGACGAATTCGACGCACTTGAACTGTTGCAAGCGCGCGTCTTCACCGACGTGTTTGTAGAGGTTCATGCTCATCTTCCACGGGCGGGTGAAGATCTCCGGATCGGTGATCTCCGCCTCGTAGCGCATGACGCCGGGGCCGGTGGGCGTCCAGCGTTCGACGACCTTCATGTCGCCGGTGTGGAAATTGCCGGCCCGGTCGAACCAGGTCGAGTCGAGCATGCCGGTGACGACCACTACGAGGGTGTCGCCTTCCCAGTGGGCGACCGACTGGCCCATCCAGCTGTCGACCGGCGCCGGGCCCGGATCCTTGAACTGCAGGTTGCGCACCGCGCCCGCAAATTCATAGGCGATCAGGGTCGCGCTCTCGGATTGGAAGATCTGGAACGGCAGCGACATGTAGTTGGCGCGCGGCACGCCCGGCAGGTAGCACTTGATCTCCGGGTCCTTGTGGATCCAGTCGGCCTTGTTCGCGTCACGCGTCTTCAGGGCTTCGGGCTTGTACGGGATCGCGCCGCCCTCGACCACGCCGAGGCCGGCAGGCACCGAGCCCACCGCGCCCAGCGCCAGGACTTCCTTGGCCGGCACCGGCACCACCGGACCCGGACGCATCTGCATCGCCGCGCTGGAGGCGTGCGGCTCGATGTTGAAGTTGGCGGTGTTCATCACCTGCCAGACGCCGTTGAGATCTGGATGCTTGCCGTCCGGGCCGCGCGGGGCGTGATAGGCCGCAGCCTTGCCCGCGGGCTTCGCAGCCGCCGTCGGCTTGGGTTTGGCCGGCGCCGCCTGCGCCTGGGCTTGCCCGCCGATCACCGCGCCGGCCAACGCCAGCGCCACCATGGTTTTGATCATATTCGCTCCCCAGTTCCCCCCTGCCCTCGACGTGGCAGAGTCGTATTTCTCAAATTTCTAACGGACGTTTGGACGAAGCGCCAGCCGCCCTGACTTTACAATGTCTCGCGGTGAGATTAGCGCGCCCCCATGACGCTGCGATCCCTGTTCGCGACTCCGATCTATGACGCGTCGCTTAGCACGCACCGGAGTTTCGAAAATTTCAGGTCCGAATTGGAAGCCGCTTGCCGGATGCTGGCGGCGGAGGACGCGGCCGGCCGCGCCTGGTGCAGGGCCAACGGCTACGGCGGCTACACCTCCTACGCTTCGCTGGACGACCTGCCGACCAGGGCCAGCGTGTTCGGCGAGCTGAAGACCCTGCTGGACCGCCACGCCAAGGCCTTCGCCGAGGACCTCGCCTTCGACCTCAAGGGCGGCCGGCTGAAGCTCGACAGCCTGTGGGTCAATATCCTGAAGCCCGGCGCGGCGCACTCGGGCCACATCCATCCGCACAGCGTGCTGTCCGGCACGGTCTATGTGGTCACCCCGCCCGGCGCCAGCGCGCTGAAGCTGGAGGACCCGCGCCTGCCGCTGATGATGGCGGCGCCGCCAAGGCGCGCCGATGCGCCGCAGGGCGCCCAGACCTTCGTCTACCTGCAGCCGCAGCCGGGGACGGTTCTGATGTGGGAGAGCTGGCTGCGCCACGAGGTGCCCGCCAACCGGGCCAAGGCGGAGCGCATCTCGATCAGTTTCAACTACGGCTGGCGCTGAGGACCGGTTCAGCGACCGATCGCCGAGGCTCGCCGCCATTGTGCGAAATCCCGCACAACCCGTGCTGATTATATGGGATTATCGCGTGAATGGGTCGCGTCCATAAGGCGGCTAGCCCCTTATGCGGAGAATCCTCCATGACCGATATCAGCCGCGCCGGCGCCTTTGCGCTCGGCGACCTCACCGTCAACCGCATGGGCTACGGCGCCATGCAACTCGCCGGCCCCGGCGTCTTCGGCCCGCCCAAGGATCGGGACCAGGCCTTGGCCGTGTTGCGCGAGGCGGTGGCCAGCGGCGTCGACCACATCGACACCAGCGACTTCTACGGGCCGCACGTGACCAATCAGATCATCCGCGAGGCGCTGTCGCCCTATCCGGAAGGCCTGACCATCGTGACCAAACTGGGCGCGCGGCGCGGCGACGACGCTTCCTGGCTGCCCTACAGCGAGCCCGCCGAGCTCGTACAGGGGATCGAGGACAATCTGCGCAACCTCGGCGTCGAGGTCCTCGACGTCGTCAACCTGCGGGTGATGGGCGATATCCACGCCCCCAGCGAAGGCTCGATTGGAGCGAAGTTCTCCGTGCTGGCCGAGCAGCAGAAGAAAGGCAAAATCCGCCACCTCGGCCTCAGCAACGTCACCTCGACCCAGGTCGCCGAGGCGCGGACCATCGCCCCGGTCGTCTGCGTTCAGAACCAGTACAACCTCGTCCAGCGCGACGACGACGCGCTGATCGATGAGCTGGCGGGCCTGGGCGTCGCCTATACGCCGTTCTTCCCCCTGGGCGGGTTCACGCCGCTGCAGTCGTCGGCCCTGTCGGAGGTCGCCGCGGAGCTGGGCGCGACGCCGATGCAGGTGGCGCTGGCGTGGCTGCTGCAACGCGCGCCCAACATCCTGCTGATCCCGGGCACGTCATCGGTGACGCACCTGCGCGAGAACCTGGCGGCGGCGAGCCTCAGCCTGTCGCCGGAGGTGATCCGCCGCCTTGACGCGATCGCCAAGTCGCCTGCCGTCTAGAGGCAAGCGGTCCGGGAGGCTGCGCGCCTCCCGGACCCCTTAGCTGTCCAGGAAGCTCCGCAGCTTCCGCGACCGGGACGGGTGCTTCAGCTTGCGAAGCGCCTTGGCTTCGATCTGGCGGATCCGTTCGCGGGTGACGCTGAACTGCTGGCCGACCTCTTCGAGGGTGTGGTCGGTGTTCATGCCGATGCCGAAGCGCATCCGCAGGACCCGTTCTTCCCGCGGGGTCAGCGAGGCCAGCACCCGGGTCGTGGTTTCCCGCAGGTTCGACTGGATGGCCGCATCGATCGGCAGGATCGCGTTCTTGTCCTCGATGAAGTCGCCCAGGTGGGAGTCTTCCTCGTCGCCGATGGGCGTTTCGAGGCTGATCGGCTCCTTGGCGATCTTCAGGACCTTGCGGACCTTTTCCAGCGGCATGGCCAGTTTCTCGGCCAGCTCTTCCGGCGTCGGCTCGCGGCCGATCTCGTGCAGCATCTGGCGGGATGTGCGGACGATCTTGTTGATCGTCTCGATCATGTGCACCGGGATGCGGATGGTGCGCGCCTGGTCGGCGATCGAGCGGGTGATCGCCTGGCGGATCCACCAGGTTGCGTAGGTCGAGAACTTGTAGCCGCGGCGGTATTCAAACTTATCGACCGCCTTCATCAGGCCGATGTTGCCTTCCTGGATCAGGTCCAGGAACTGCAGGCCGCGGTTGGTGTATTTCTTGGCGATGGAGATCACCAGGCGCAGGTTCGCCTCGACCATCTCCTTCTTGGCCTGGCGGGCCTCGCGCTCGCCCTTCTGCACGGTCTGGACGATGCGGCGGTAGTCGTCGATCGGCACGCCGGTCTCGGTGGCGAGGGCTGCGATCTCGTGACGAATATCGCCGATCTGGCCGTTGTCGTTCTCGGCGAACTTGGTCCAGCGGATGCCAAGCGCCTTGACCTGGTCGGTCCAGTCCGGACGCAGCTCCGAGCCGAAGTAGGCCTTCAGGAACTCCGTGCGGCTGATGCCGTAGCTGTCGGCCAGGCGCAGCAGGCGGCCTTCAAGGCCCATCAGACGCTTGTTGATCGCATAGAGCTGCTCGACCAGCGCCTCGATGCGGTTGTTGTTGAGCTTCAGCGTCTTCAGGTGCTGGACGATGGCGCCGGTGGCGGTCTGATAGGCGGCGCGGTCCTTGTCGGAGAGGTCCTCGCCCTTCAGACGCTGGGTGACCAGCTTCTCCTGCAGCATGCGGAAGGCTTCGAACTCGACGGCGATGGCGTCGAGGGTGGCCATCACCCCTTCGCGGAGCTCGGCCTCCATGGCGCTGATCGTCGGACCCGCGCCGTCGTCGAAGTCGTCGTCGCTCTCGCCCTCGGGCTGGCCCTCGACGGCCTCGGCTTCTTCCTTCTCTTCCTCCGCCTCTGCGACGGCTTCCACCGGCAGGGCCTCGACGCCGGCGTTCTGGCCGCCGTAGGTCTGTTCGAGGTCGATCACTTCGCGCAGCAGGATGCGGCCGCTGCCGAGCTCCTCGCGCCAGACCATGATGGCTTCGAACGTCAGCGCGCTTTCGCACAGGCCACGGATCATGGTGTCGCGGCCGGCCTCGATGCGCTTGGCGATGGCGATTTCGCCCTCGCGGGAGAGCAGCTCCACCGAGCCCATTTCGCGCAGGTACATGCGCACGGGATCGTCGGTGCGGTCGTAGGCGGCTTCCTTGGCGGTCTCGACCACCTGGGACTCTTCGCGCACGGCCACTTCGCCGCCGCCTTCGGCGTCTTCTTCCGCCTCAACGACGTTGACGCCCATCTCGCTGAGCATGGCCAGCGTGTCTTCGATGGCTTCGGAGGTCACTTCCTCCGAGGGCAGGACCTTGTTCAGCTCGTCCATGGTGACGTAGCCACGGGCCTTGGCCTGCTTGATGAATTTCTTGACCGCGGCATCCGTCAGATCGAGCAGCGGCCCGTCGCCACTGGTGGTTTCCGGCGTTTCAGCTTCGGCGGTGGTGGTGCTCATCGAGGTCTCCGAAATCGACGCCGCACCTCCTGCAAGGCTCGGGCCGAAAATGGTTTACGGCGGTCGGACAAAGCCAAGGCGCTCAGCCTAACGACCCGTCTCCCGCCCAATTCGTTCCGTTGCGACTTATGCCCTGCAGTGCGCCGCGCTTGGTTTCCAGACGCTGAACGCTTCCGCCACGACAACCCGGCCGCGAAGGTCACCCATCACGGTCGGCGCGGCGTCGTCCGGCGCCGCCGGCGAACCGGCGACAAGGCGCGACCACTGGGATCACCGCGCTTCGAGGGAGGCATCTCGATCTCTGACGAGGGGCGCGCCCGAAAAATCGCGGCGGCCCGAATCGATACCTGTCACAGCGCGCTAAATCCGCACCGGGCCAGATGGCGTCGATAGGGTCCCGAGTCAAGGTTGGGCGGTATGCGGAGTGAGCTGGAGTGGCTTTCGGAGCCTCAGCCGCCGACAGACGCTTAACGAAACGGGGCTATTTTGTCGCATGCGCTCATCGGGCGGGAGATGGGCGATGCAACGGCCCTTCGCCCTTGCCGCGCGCGTAAAGGACCGCCACGGTGGCGCTTATGAAGATGCTGATCGTCGACGATCACGCGGTGCTGCGGCAGGGCCTAGCCGCCCTGCTCAAGGATAGCGGCGTGGCGCACGAGGTGCTGCAGGCGGCAGACCGGGCCGAGGGGCTAGCGATGTTGGCCGCGCATGACGATCTCGACGCGGTGCTCCTGGATCTCAAGCTGCCCGACAGCGAAGGCTTGTCGGCGATCACCGCCTTCGCCCAGCAGAGCCCGACCACCCCGATCATCATCGTCTCGGCCTCGGAGGATCCGGCCGACGTGCGCCGCGCGCTCGATCTTGGCGCGCTGGGTTATGCGCCCAAGTCCTCCCCGCCGGAGACCCTGGTCTCGGCGGTGCAGCTGGTGATGTCGGGAGGCGTCTACGTGCCGCCGCTGATGCTTAACGCCGGCCCGGACATGCTGGGACACGTCGAGACGCTCACGCCGCGCCAGCGTGAGGTCCTGGCGGCTGTGGCGGCGGGCCTCTCCAACAAGGAGATCGGCCTGCGCTTCGGCCTGTCGGAGAAGACGGTGAAGGTGCACGTCGGCGCGATCTTCCGCGCCCTCGGCGTGGCCAACCGCACCCAGGCGGCGACCACCGCGCGCGCCGCGGGGCTCAAGTTGCCGGCTCAGCCGTCCGCGGCCGACGAATAAGGCTGCCCACCGCCGCGCGCAGCCGCGCGTGCGCCAGGGGCTTGTGCAGTAGGGGATAGCCGCTCGCCAGCGCCATGCGCAGATTCTCCGGCGCCGTGTCGCCGGTCAGCAGGATCGCAGGCACGTCGCCTCCCAGCTTGTCGCGCAGGGCCTTGATGACCTCGATGCCGCTCTCGCCGTCGCGCAGGCGGAAGTCGCAGATGATCAGGTCCGGCCGGGCTCCGCCGCTGACCGCGTTGAACGCGCTCGCTCCGCCGCTCACCGCCAGCACCTGATGGCCCCAGCTCGACAGGAGTTCGCGCATCGACGCGCGGATCGCCTGCTCGTCATCAATGGCCAGGATCAGACCGCCGGGCGGTGCGGTGAAAGACGGCTCGATCACCTCGACGGGAGCGCCCGCCGCCATGGCGCGCGGGGCCAGCACCCGGAACACCGTGCCCTTGCCCGGCTCGCTCTGCATGTCCAGCGAATGGCCCAGGATGTCGATCAGGCGGCGCACGATCGCCAGGCCCAGGCCCAGGCCCTTGCTGCGGTCCCGGTCGGGATTGGAAACCTGGAAAAACTCCTCGAACACGGCCTCGCGCTGCTCGGAGGCAATGCCGGGACCGGTGTCCCAGACCTCAAGGCTGAGCCGGTCCCCCCGGCGGCGGCAGCCCACCAGGACGGCGCCGGCGGCGGTGTAGCGCACCGCATTGCCGATCAGGTTGCGCATCACCCGCTCCAGCAAGAGCGGGTCGCTGTGCACGGCCGCGCGGGTCGGAACGACGATCAGGGCGACATCCTTCGCATCGGCTTCCGTCGCCACGTCGCGGCACACCCGATCGAGGAGAGGTTGCACCGCGATGTCGGCGGGCTGGTTCTGAACCGCCTCGGCGTCCAGGCGCGAGATGTCGAGCAGCGAGGTGAAGAGGCCGTCCAGCGCCGCCACCGAGGCGTCGACCTGATCGATGAGGGCCAGAGAGCGCGCCTGCAGCCGATGCCCGCGCAAGGCGCCGACGAACATGCCCAGCGCATGCACCGGCTGACGCAGGTCGTGGCTGGCCGAGGCCAGGAAGCGGGACTTGGCCAGGTTCGCCTGCTCCGCGATGGCCTTCTGGGCGGTCAGGTCCTCCACCAGCGCGGCGTTGACGAAGCGCAGCCGCAACGCTTCTTCCAGGCCCCTGCTGTAGCGCCGCGCCAGTGCCCCGACCGTGGGGATCCAGGCTAGAAACATGCCGGCGATAACGTTGTGCAGGAGGTCACCCTGCAGCAGGAACCAGCCCACCATCGGCAGGAAGGCCGGCAGGAACAGCACGAAGAAGGCCGGCAGGTAGGAGCCGAAGGCGCTGATCGTACCGTAGATCACAGCGATCAGAACCGCGGCGAACAGCAGCTGCAGGTCCAGACGTCCCGGCGCCAGCAGCCACAGGCTGCCGATCCCCCAGGTGAGCGCCCCGACCAGAGCCCCGGCCATGAACCGGTCCGCCCAGCGCTTCCAGTCGGCGGCCAGCGGATCGGCCCGGAAGAATGCCCGGCGCAGTCCCGCCCGCAGCGTCGTATGGATGACCATTACTGCGATCCAGATCCAGCCGATCCAGGGCGCCAGCGTGCCCAGATGGATCAGCAGCAGGGCCAGGGCCGAGCCGATCGCCAGGGTGACGAACATGGAGATGCCCGCCGAGGCGTAGAGCAGGCGGACCTGTTCCGCGCGGATCCGCTGGATCAGGACCGGGTCCGTCGCGTCGAAGGCCGGCGCGGTCATTCGGCGGCGACGCCGGCGCCCGGCGCGGCGCGGCGCAGCAGGCCGGTCACCGCGGCGCGCAGCTTGGGCGGAGCTAGCGGCTTGTGCAGGACCGGATAGCCGCCGATCACCGCGCGAAGCTGGTCCGGCGCGGTTTCGCCGGTGACCACGATCGCCGGCACCAGGACGCCGACCGCCGCTTGCAGCCGGGCGATGGCGTCGAGGCCGCTCTCCCCTCGCGCCAGGCGGTAGTCGCAGACGATCAAGTCGGGCGTCGGCCAGCCGTCCAGTTTCGACAGGGCCTCCGAGGCGCCGCGGGCGACCCCGACGCGATAACCCCAACTGCTCAACAGCTCGCTCATGGCGATTCGGATCGGGGCCTCGTCATCGATGGCCAGGATGAACGCCCGCTCCGGGTCGGCCGGCGGCCTAGCGGCCGGCAGGCTGGCGGCGGTCTGAACCGCGGTCGCCACCCGCGGCGCCTTGAGCCGGAACACCGAGCCGCGGCCCAGGACGCTCCGCAACGTCAGCGAATGGCCGAGGATCCCCGTCAGACGCCGCACGATCGCCAGGCCCAGGCCCAGGCCCGCGCCGCCGGTTCGCTCCGGGTCGGCCACCTGGTAGAAATCCTCGAAGATCACCTGCTGCTGCTCTTCGGCGATGCCGCATCCGGTGTCCCAGACCTCAACGCTGACCTCGCTGCCGCGCCGCCGCGCGCCGACCAGCACCCCGCCGCGGTCGGTGTAGCGCACAGCGTTGCCGATCAGGTTGCGCAGGATGCGCTCCAGCAGCACCGGGTCGCTGCGAACCGACGCGGTGGTGGGCGCCACGCGCAGCTCGATGTCCTTGGCCAGCGCCTCGGCCTGCAGGTCGCGACAGATGCGGGCCAACAGCGGTTGCAGCTCCAGCACCGCCGGACGGCTCTCGATCACGCCGGCGTCCAGTCGCGAGACGTCCAGCAGGGATGCGAAGAGCCCGTCGAGGCCGGAGATCGAGGCGTCCATGTGCTCGACCAGCTCGGCCGAGCGGGTTGGCAGGTCGTGGCTGCGCAGGGCGCCCACGAACATGGCCAGGGCGTGCACGGGCTGGCGCAGGTCGTGACTGGCCGAAGCTAGGAAACGCGATTTGGCGAGGTTGGCCTGCTCGGCGGCGTGCTTCTGCGCGTGCAGGTCGTCAGCCAGGGCGGCCTTTTCGAAGCGCAGTTCAAGCGCCTCCAGCAGCCTGGCGTTGTAGCGGCGGCCAAGCACCGCCACGGTGGGCAGCCAAAGGAGCAGCATCGCCGTGCAGATGAAGTGCAGCATGTCGTCCTGGGACACGAACCAGCCGACCACGCCGATGAACGGCAGGACGAAGGCATAGAAGGCGGGCAGATAGGCGCCAGCTGAGCCGATGATGTTGTAGGTGCCGGCGATCATGATGCTCATCACCAACGCCTGCAGGTCCATCCGCCCCGGCGGGAGCAGCCACGGCAACGCCAAGCCCCAGATGAATCCGCCCGCCACCGTGCCGCCCACGAAGCGGTCGCCCCACCGCCGCCAGTCGGCCACCCCGGGCCGCACCCGCCAATAGGCGGACCGCAGTGCTATTCGCGCGGCGGTCTGCAGCACCATCGCGCTGAGGAACGCGGCTGCAGGAAGGGTTCCGAGGGTCTTCTGCTGGATCAGGATCACGACGAGGGCGGCAGCGACACCCGCGGTCGTCCAAAGCGCGATGCCGCCATCGCTGTAGAGGAGGCGCACCTGCTCGGCCCTGACCAGATCGGAAAGGGGGACCGTGTCGCGCAGCGGGGTCTTTGCGGACGCCTCGCTCATCCCGGCCCGCCTCCCTACGGCCCACCGCTGGCGGGCATTGTCACGCAAGCCCGTTCAGGACGCCATGGCCGCCTGAGCGACCCCGAATGCCAAACCTGGGCGCACGATAACCTCGCATCGCGGACGTGGAGGCTAGGCGGCGGGACGGGACCTGACTAGCTGGACTGAAGACCTACGACTTTAGTCCTAGCTTCGCCTCAGCGGGGAAGACCAAAGGCGCCTTTGGGTCTAGACTTGACCGGGTCCGGGAGGTCGCCAGCCATGATCACGCTCACCGTCAACGGCAAACGCCACGAGCTCGATGTGGAGCCCGATGCGCCGCTGCTCTGGGTCATCCGCGACGAACTGGGGCTTACGGGTACGAAGTTTGGCTGCGGCATCGCCCAGTGCGGCGCCTGCACCGTCCAGGTGGACGGCAGGCCCGTGCGATCCTGCGTCACCCCCGCGGGCTCGGTGAAGGGTCAGATCATCACCATCGAAGGGCTGTCCAGCGACCTGAAGCATCCGGTGCAGCAGGCCTGGCTGGCCGAGGACGTGCCGCAGTGCGGCTATTGCCAATCGGGCCAGATCCTGGCCGCCGCCGCCCTGCTCGCCACAACGCCGAATCCCACCGACGCCGATATCGACGCGAAGATGACCAACATCTGCCGCTGCGGCACCTATCCACGCATCCGCAAGGCCGTCCATCGCGCAGCCGCGGCCATGGCGAAGGGGGTCAAGGCATGAACGCTATCTCGCTCTCCCGCCGCGCCCTGGTCTTCTCAGGCCTCTCGGTGACCGGCGCCCTGGTGATCGGCGTGCCGATGCAGGCCAAGGCCGGCATGCAGCCGCCGGTGATGGCCGATGGGACAAATCCGGCCAAGGAGATGACCGCTTTCCTGGTGATCGAGCCCGACAACACCGTCACCGTACGCGTGCCGCACGCCGAGATGGGTCAGGGCACGTCCACGGCGCTGGCCATGCTGGTGGCGGAAGAACTGGCCTGCGACTGGGCAAAAGTGCGGGTCGAATACGCCTCGGCCAACCGCAATTCGCAGGCGGGAGGCAACCTCTACGGCCGAATGCAGACGGTGGGCTCCAGCGGTCTTCGCACCTCGGTCAGCATGATGCAGCAAGCCGGCGCCAGCGCCCGCGAGCGACTGCGCCTGGCCGCTGCAGAGCAATGGAAGATCGACCCGGCCGACTGCTCCGTGGCGGCAGGCAAGTGCGTGCACAAGGCCTCCAACCGCAGCCTGGACTACGGCGCCCTGGCCGCCGCCGCGGCCGCCGTGCAGCTGTCCGCAGAGCCGGCGATCAAGACGCCGGACAAATACCAGCTGGTCGGCAAATGGACGCCCCGGCTCGACACCGCCGCCAAGCTGGATGGCTCGGCGAAGTTCGGCCTCGACGCCCAGGTTCCGGGAATGGTCTACGCCGCTGTCTGGTCGGCGCCGGTCTTTGGCGGCTCGCTCAAGTCGGTGGACGACGTCGGCCTCAAGGATATCCGCGGAATCGTCGGCGTGGTGAAGCTGAAGGACGCCGTGGTGGTCGTGGCGGACCGCTACTGGCGCGCCAAGAAGGGCCTCGATGCCCTGAAGATCGAGTGGGACGACGGCGGCTATGGCGCCGTCGACAGCGAGACCCTAGCCGCCGACTACCGCGCCGCCCTCGATAAGCCCATGGGGAGCGCGGAGAAGAAGGGCGACGCCCAGGCGGTGCTGCAGGGGCCCGGCGCCAAGGTGGTGGAGGCGGTCTATGAGGCGCCCCTGCTGTCGCACTCGCCCATGGAGCCGATGAACTGCACTGTGGCGCTGACGCCCGACCGCGCCGACGTCTGGATTTCCACCCAGGCGCCGATGGCGGTGCTGCAGCAGGCGGCCAAGGAGATCGGGCTGAAGCCCGAGCAGGTCTATGTCCATAACGCTTTCGTCGGCGGCGGTTTCGGCCGGCGCGGCGGCGCGCATGACGAACTGATCCAGGCCATCGCGGTGGCCAAGCAGGTGGGCAAGCCGGTCAAGCTGATCTGGTCGCGCGAGCAGGACATGCGCCGTGACCGTTATCGCCCGCAGGCCGCCGTGCGGTTCCGCACGGCGCTCGACGAGGCGGGCAAGCCCCAGGCCTTCCAGGCCCAGATCGCCGTGGGCTCCCTGCTGCGCGGCGGCAATGGCCCGCAGGAGCTGCCGGCCAGCGAGCCCATGGCCACCGAGTGCATCCAGAACAGCTTCTACGCTTTCCCGGCCCGCGACGTGGGCGTGCTGCTGAAGAACAGCCACGTGCCGGTGTCCTTCTGGCGCGGCGTCGGGTCCTCCCAGAACGGCTTCTTCATGGAAGGCTTCATGGACGAGGTCGCCTATGCGGCGGGCCAGGATCCCTACAAATATCGCCGCGCCCTGCTCACCGACCGGCCCGACGCCCTGGGCGTCATCGACGCGCTGGCCAAGCACTCCGACTGGGGTCAGCCGCTGCCCAAGGGCCGCGGGCGCGGGATCGCGATCATCGAGGCCTATGGCTCGGTCTCCGGCCAGGTGGTCGAGGTCACCGTCTCGAAGGACGGCAAGCTGAAGGTCGACCGCGTCACCTGCGTTCTCGACCCCTATCACGTGGCCAATCCGAACACCGTCGAGCAGCAGATGGAAGGCGCGGTGATCATGGGCATGACCGCCGCGCTCTGGGGCGAGATCAACATCAAGAACGGCGCCCCGGTGGAGGGCAATTTCAACACCTATCGCATGGCCCGGATGGTCGAGACCCCGCCGCGCATCGATGTCCACCTGGTCCCCAGCGGCGGCCCCAAGTGGGGCGGCGTCGGCGAACCGGGCCTCGGTCCCTTCGCGCCAGCGCTCACCAGCGCGATCTACGCCGCCACCGGCAAGCGGGTGCGCCGCCTGCCGCTGAAGCACGCGGACCTGAGCTGGGCCTGAGCCTCAGTGCGGCAGGACCGGCGCGGTCGCCTCTTCGGGATGCGACCAGTCGCTGTTCAGGCGTTTGCGCAGGGTGTCACGCTCGGTCTTCAGACTGTTGAGGGTCGAAGAATCCCGGTCGCGGTCAAGGTCGCGGGCGGCAGCTTCTACGGCGCGATCCAGGCTCTCCAACTGCATCAGGAGGTCGAAGGCCTGGCGCCACAGGTCGCGGGACCGTTCGCCGGTCTCGGCCAGGAACGGGGCGCTGACGCCCGCACGGCCGGCGTCGCGCTCCAGGTCCGAGAGCATCTGCGCACTGAAGCCGCGGGCCTGAAGGTGGCGCAGCGCCACGTCGAACTCCATGCCCTCGGTCTCGTAGCGCAGGCGGACCAGTTCCTGGGCCAGGCCGTCCAGCTTTTCGTCCCCGAACCCGCGGGCGCCGACCAGCTCGATCTTGTCATCGATTACCGCCGGGTCGCGTACCGCCGCCAGCGCCAGGGCCGCGGCAAGGTTGCCGGGTGATTGGCGAAGCCGGCGGCTCGCGTCGCGCGCCTGCGGCGTGGCCGGCCCAGCCATGGCCTTGCGCTTGTCCCAGCGCGCGCGGGACATCTCGCGGGCCGCCGCGCCCACCGTGTAGATCGGCTCGCGGGTCGGCCAGAGCTGCTCGAAGCGACCGAG
>NZ_SSMZ01000328.1 GCF_004799395.1 Phenylobacterium sp. | reverse complement strand
GCCGAGCGGACCCTGGTGGCGGTGGACGATCCGGAGGCGCCGGTGGCGCTCGACGAGCTGCGCCAGGGCCTGGCCATGCTGCCGGCCGAACAGCGTGAAGCTCTGATCCTCGTCGGCGCCGGCGGCTTTGCCTACGAGGAAGCGGCCGAGATCTGCGACTGCGCAGTGGGCACGGTGAAGAGCCGCGTCAGCCGGGCGCGGCGAGCTTTGCACGGCATCCTGGAGTCAGGCTCCTACGACCGCGACGGCGCGTCGGCGGGGGACGCCATGCGAGCTATCCTGGCGGATGCGGAGCGGCTAAGCACCGTCCGTTGAGGACGGAACTCGGCTCTCCATGACCCGTCTTGCCTGGGGTTCGCTGAGCACGATCAGGGTCCGTCTGACGGCGGCGCTCGCGGCGGCGCTGCTTCCAGTGCTGATCCTCGGCGTGGCCCAGTCGGCGATCGCCTTCAACCGCGAACGTATCGCACTTCGCCAGAACCTGGGCTTCGCTGCCGAGCGCAGCGCGGCCACCGCACGCAGCCGCATGGAAGGCGCCGGCATCCTGCTGCAGACGCTCGCGCCCGGGGCCATCGGCTACCAGTGCGCCGACCGGCTGGCGGAGGTGACGCGGCGCATCCCCGGCTACGCCAACCTGGTGCGCTTCGATCGGCGGGGCCGCGTCGCCTGTGCGGCCGCCGAGGTCCCGATCGACGCTCAGCGGACACTGAAGCCCTGGTTCCAGCGGCTGGCGGGCGGCGATCAGCTGGTGATCACCCGCGACCTCGGCGCGACCTCGGCAGCCCAGCCGGCGGTGCTGGCCGCGGTCCGAGCCGACACGCCGGACGGCGCCTTCGACGGCGCCTTCGCCGCGGTGATCACCCTGGCCAGCCTCGAACCTTCGGTGTCGGACCCGACGCTGCCGGCGCACGCCGACGTGGCGCTGACGGATTCAGCCGGCCACTACATTTCCGAGACCGACGGCAGGGCCTTCCCGCCGCTGCCAGCCGGCTGGCGCGACCAGGTGCGGCTGAACGGGGCGCTGATCTGGTATGGCGCCGACTCGCGCGGCGAGCGCCGGGTCTACGCCGCCGCCCCGGTGGCAGGCGACGAGGTCTATGTGGTGCTGTCGGCCCAGTCGCCGGGCATCTTTTCCTGGGCGCGACTGAACCCCCTGTCCGGCATCCTCTTCCCGCTGATGACCTTCGGTCTGGCGCTCGCCGCGGTGCTCCTGGTCACCGATCGGGTGGTGGTCCGCTGGATCGCCTATCTGCAGCGCATCGCCGCGCTCTACGCCCGCGGGCGGCTCTCGGTGCGTCCCGTGCAGGCCGAGCAGATGCCGCCGGAGATCCGCGAGTTGGCCGAGACCCTGGAGCAGATGGCCGACGCCATCGTCGGGCGCGACGCCTCCCTGCGCGACAATCTCGCCCAGAAGGACGCGCTGATGCGCGAAATCCACCACCGGGTGAAGAACAACCTGCAGGTCATTTCCTCGCTCCTGAACATGCAGCAGCGGGCGCTCACCGACCCGGCGGCGCGGGCCGCCATGAGCGACACCCGTCAGCGAATCACCGCGCTGGCGCTGATCTACCGCGCCCTCTACCAGGGCCCCGACTTGAAGCGGGTGGACCTGCGCCCCTTCCTGGAGGAACTCACCGCGCAACTGGTGGCGGGCGAGATCAGCTCCGGGCCGCCGGTGCGCACCGAACTTTCGGTCGACGCCCTGGTGATCGACCCCGACCGTCTGGCGCCGCTGGCGCTGTTCGCCGTCGAGGCGATCACCAACGCCCAGAAGCACGCCTTCGGCGCCCGCGGCGGGGTGCTGACCCTCGACTTCCGGGTGCGTGGCGAGGAGGCGGAGCTGGCGATTTCCGACGACGGCACGCCTCCCGAGGGAGCGCTTGCGAAGTCCGGCGTCGGCCGAACCCTGATGACCGCCTTCGCCCGCCAACTGCGCGGCCGCGCCGAACTGACGCTGAACGAGGCCGGCGGCGTCACCGCGCGCCTGTTCTTCCCGACGCCGGCCGCCGACCCGCCGGCGACAGACGCAGCGACCGCAGGGAACCAAGCGGCAGCATAGGGGTTGTCATGGGGCAAGTTTTACACCCCCGGAGAAACCCCTATGCGTAAGTTCGTGATTTTCGCCGCCCTGGCCGCCAGTCTGGCCGTCGCCGCCTGTAACACCGTCGCCGGCGCCGGCAAGGACGTCACCGACGCCGGTCACGCCGTGACCAACACCGCCGACGACGCCAAGCACTAAGCCGTCTTCGACAACCCGCTTCTGGGAAGCCCCGTCGCATTGCGGCGGGGTTTTCTTTTTTGCGAGGGGCGCTAGGCCGCCGCCCGCGCCGCGGAGGCGCGTCCGTGGAAACCGGGACGGTCAGCCACGGGGCTCAGTCCCGGGGCGCTTTCGCCGGCCCCCAGCACCAGACGGCCGCCCGGCGCGAGGGTGCGCTCTAGACCGCTCAGCACTCGGGCGCGGGCGTCTTCCAGCAGGTGGCCCAGGACGCCCCGGCATAGGACCAGGTCGAACTGACCCAGGCGGCTTAGGTCCTCCATCAGGTTGACGCGCCGCCAGCGCACCATCTGGCGCACCCGCGGCGAAAGCACGAAGCCGTCGTCAAGACTTTCGAAGTGGGTCACCAACCGTCGCGCCGAAAGGCCGCGCTGCACCTCGAACTGGCTGTAGACGCCGGCCTGGGCCTTCTCCAGGCGCCGCTCGCAGAGGTCGGAGGCGAACACCTCGACGGTCACGCCGGGCGGCGACGACTCGCTGAGCGCCATGGCCAGGGAATAGACTTCCTGGCCGCCGCCGCAGGCGGCCGACCACAGGCGAATAGTCCCGCCGGGTCGCCGCATCGCCAGGTCCGGCAGCACTTCGCTCACCACGCATTCGAACGTCCGCGGCTCACGGAAGAAGGCCGTCTCGGTGGGCGACATGGCCTCCACCGCCCGCCACGCCAGGCGGTCGTCGTCGCGGTCGCGGATGGCGGCCACCAGGTCATGCACCGAGGCGAAGCCCTCGCGCCGCGCCACCGGCGCAAGGCGGTTCTCCAGGAGATAGGTCTTGTCGGGATCGACCCTCAGGCCTGCGCGCTCGGCGCTCAGGCGGGCGATCAGCTCGCGGTCCTGCGGCGTCACAGCACGCCTGCAAGCGTCAGCTTCGAGGCGACGATATCGCCGTCGAATGGCTTCATGATGTACTCGTCGGCGCCGGCGTCCAGCGCCGAGCGGACGCGGTCGAGGTCGTTCTCCACCGAGCAGAACACCACCCGGGGCGCGTCCCCGCCCGGCTCCTGCCGCAGACGCTGCAGGAACTCCAGCCCGTCCATCACCGGCATGTTCCAGTCGAGCAGGACGGCGTCGGGCATCTCGGTGCGGCACCAGGCCAGACCCTCGGCGCCGTCGCCGGCCTCCGCCACCTCGAAGTCCAGGTCCTCGAGGATCCGGCGGGCGACCTTGCGCACCACCCGGCTGTCGTCGATCACCAGGGCGAGCTTCACGCGTGGCATATCCTTAACCATGTCCCCGTTTTCGCGCCGGATGGTTAAGGAGGGGTGCAAGACTACCTTCCGGGCAGGGCGCAAGACACGCCAGACCGATGTTCTTTTCCAGTCGCGCCCGACTGGGCCCCGACGTATCGTCCTGGGCGAACGCGGTATCCGGCGAGGCGCGCGGCATGGCTCGGAAATGGTGGCTGCTGACCGGCCTGGCGGCCCTGGCGCTCGCCATTCCCGCCCTGGCCAAGGAGACCGAGCCCGCGCCCGCCGCCAAGGCGCCGACGGTCAGCGGGGTCACGGTCGACGCCCCGAAGAAGGACAATCCGCTGGTCGATCCGGCCAGCGAGTTCGTGCGCCAGCGCCTGCCGCAGAGCCAGAATTCCGAGCAATATCCGCGCTTCCGCGACGATATCTGCGTCAAGGTTGTGGGCCTTCCGGACGAATACGGCGCCTTCATCGCCAGGCGGATCGTCGAGATCGCCGCCCAGGCGCATGCGCCGATGGCCAAGGCCAGCGACTGCAAGGCCAACGTCAATGTGATCTTCACCAGCAGGCCGCAGGCGCTGGCGAACGACATCGCCAGGCGCAAGGACATCCTGCTCGGGTTCTACTGGAACGCCGCCAATCTGAAACGGCTGGCGACGTTCCGCCGGCCGGTCCAGGCCTGGTACGTGACCCGCGTCCGCGATGACACCGGCAAGAGCTGGCTGGAGATCCATGACCCGACGTCGTTCCTCGACCCGCCCCACGGACGCGCCGGCAGCCGGTTGTCCAACGGCATGAGCGCCGAGGTCGTACACAGCCTGATCATCGCCGACGCCAACAAGGTGGCCGGGGAGAAGATCGAGGCGGTGGCCGACTATGTCGCCGTCCTGGCGCTGGCCCGCTGGCAGAGGCTCGACCGCTGCAGCTCGATGCCGACCATCCTCAACCTGATGGCCGACGGCTGCGACCCCGACGCGAAGCCCGAGGCCGCGACGCCCCAGGACCTGGCCCTGCTGACCGGGCTCTATTCGGTACAGGCGCGGGAGTCCGGATCGCAGCAGCGCGCCACCATCGCCAGCGCGATCCGCAAGGCCACCGCCGCCGAGCATCAATAGGAGTTCGTGAATGCGAGGAGGATGGCTGGTCCTGGTGGTCCTGGCGTGTGCTGCGACCGTGGCGGCGAGCGCGGCGGCGAAACAGACCTCGCCCACCTCGTCCAAGCCGCCGCCGCCAGCGTCGACAGTGAGCGGGATCACCGTCGAGGGGCCCGCGACACAGAGTCCGCTGATCGACCGCACCACTGAGTTCGTGCGCCAGCGCTTGCCCACCAGCCGTTTCGCGCAATACGCCCGCTTCCACGACCCGATCTGCGTCAAGGTGGTGGGCCTGCCCGATCAGTACGCCGGCTTCATCGTCAAGCGCGTCCTCGACGTCGCCCGGGAGGTCAACGCCCCGATCGATCCGAAACCCGGCTGCACGCCGAACGTCAACGTGATCTTCTCCGCGGCGCCCCAGGCCCAGCTTGAGGACATCGCCCGGCGGCGCGATATCCTGTTCGGTTTCCACTTCCAGGCGGAAATGAAGAAGCTCAGCACCTTCAGCCGGCCGGTGCAGGCCTGGTACGTCACCCGCACCGAAGACACCACCGGGAACAAGATGCTCGAACTGAACGAGGCCACGCCCTGCATTTCCTCCAACCCGCTTCGGCCGCCGTGCGACGTCAGCGCGCCTGCGATCATCGGCAAGGCCGGCAGCCGGCTGGGCAACGACCTCTCGTCCGAACTGGTGCACAGCCTGATCATCGCCGATGCCAACAAAGTGGCCGGCGAGAAGATCGACGCCATCGCCGACTATATCGCGGTGCTGGCGCTGTCGCGCTGGCAGGGGATGGAGCGCTGTTCCGGCCTGCCGACGATCCTGAACCTGATGGCCGACGGCTGTAGCGCGGAGGATAGGCCAGAGGCCGCCACCCCGGGCGACCTGGCCCTGCTGACGAGCCTCTATCAGGTCAACCCGCGCGAGGTGGGCACGCTGCAGCGCGCCGAGATCGCCGACGCCATGCGCAAGGCGGCCGGCGCCGCCTCCGACTCCCGCCACTAGGAGCCAGACATGAAGCGGACCCTCCTCCTGGCCGGCCTGGCGGCGATGCAGATCGGCGCCGGCGTAGCGGCGGCCAAACAGACCGAGCCCGCGCCCGCCTCCAAGGCCGCGCCGGCGGCGACGGTCAGTGGCGTCACGGTGAATGCGCCCCAGAAGGAAAACCCGCTGGTCGATCCGACGACGCAGTTCGTCCGCCAGCACCTGCCGGACAGCGCCTTCTCCGGTCAGCTCGCGCGGTTCCGCGACGAGGTTTGCGTCAAGGTCGTGGGCTTGCCGCCGGAGTTCGACGCCTTCATCGCCAAGCACTTGATCGACGTCGCGGCGGAGGTCCACGCGCCCATCGCCAGAGCCGCCACCTGCACCCCCAATGTGAATGTGGTCTTCACGCCCAACCCGCAGGCCCAACTTGACGACATCGCCAAGCGCAAGGACGTCCTGCTGGGCTTCCACTTCCTGGCCCAGACCAAGAAGCTCACCACCGTCGATCGACCCATTCAGGCCTGGTACGTGACCCGCACCCGCGACACGACCGGCAACAGCTGGCTGGAAGTGGCAAACCCCTGCCCGGCCAACGTCGGCGACACCTACGTGGGCTCCTGCGGCGACAGGCCCATGGGCCGCGCCGGCAGCCGGCTCGGCAACGACATGAGCGCCGAGGTGGTCCACAGCCTGATCCTGGCCGATACCAACAAGCTGGCCGGGGTGAAGATCGAGATGGTCGCCGACTACATCGCCGTGCTGGCGCTGGCCAAGTGGCAGGGGCTGGACCGCTGCAACGCCACGCCGACGATCCTCAACCGCATGGCCGACGGCTGCGACGACCCGCCGGACGCCGCGACGCCGCAGGACCTGGCGCTGCTGACCGGACTCTATTCGGTCGAAGCCCGCGAGTCCGGATCGCAGCAACGCGCCACCATCGCCAGTGCGATGCGCAAGGCCGGCGAGGATCATCGCTAGGCCGGTCGAGGCGGCGCGAAGATGCCCTAGCCACGCCGCAAAAGTCGATTTACATATGTAGTTCATGATTTCGGCACCCGGCGCCCCGCCGCCAAGCAGCGAACGCTTCAGCCACCCCATCGGGCCGAGCCGGCGGCGATCGCCGGTCGCCCGGCTGCAGGCCGTGGGCATCGTCGTGCTGCTCGCCACGATCGCCAGCATCCCGATCTCGGTCGGCGTTGGCACCTGGGCGACGCACCGGGCGAGCCTGCGCGAATGGCTGGTGAGGGGCCCGGCCTGCCCGGTGGCCCTGACGCCCTCGCCCGCCACCCGCGGCGCCAGGCCGCCGGCGCCTTTCGTCTTCCAGGGGATCGGCTTCGCCTATCAGATCGGCGACGCCTTCTGCGCGGCGGTTCCGGTTGAGAACGTATTCTCCAAGGCGACCTTCCCGGTCTGCAACTTCGATGCGCCGGCGGCGGTCGAGGTGACGGTCGGCGACCGCAAGGTGCTGTTCGAACCCGGCGTCGGCCATTCCGCGACGGTCGCCATCCGCGACGGGCGGGTCTCCTGCGTGATCGGCGCGGGATTGCGCGACTAAAGCCGGAAGCGCGCCTCGGCGTCGCCGACGAATTCACGGGGGCCGACGTGCATCAGCTTGCTGCGGGTGTCGAGCCAGACCTCCCCGCCGATCGCCCGCCAGCGGCGGCAGAAGGTGTAGTCCTCGCTGAGATAATCGCCGCTCTCCGGGTCGATGGTCCCCTCGAAGAAGGCGTACTGGTGCGCGCTGCCGCTGGGCTGGGCGCGGTCGTGCGCGGCCTGGTACTTCAGCTGTGGATAGGCGGCGATCATCTTCTCCAGGGCGCCGCGCTTGATCAGCATGAAGCCGGTGCCGGCGAACTCCGCGGTGACGAAACCGTCGAATTCGCGCCGGTGCTCTTCGCCGCAAGGCGCGCCCACATATCGGATCTGGGCGGTCTCCAGCGCCTCGCCGTCGACCATGCGCTCGAACACCGAAGGGTCGCAGTGCACGATCTTCAGCGGATACATGCCGGCCACCACCTCGCGGTCGAAGCGCAGCATCCGCCCGACCTGAACCGGCGAGAAACCGATATCGGCGTCGATGAACAGCAGGTGGGTAGCCAAGGTGTTGTCGAGCGCCGTGGCGACCAACGTGTTGCGCGCCCGGGTGATCATCGAGTCGTTGCCGAGGAGCTCCAGGGTCACGTCGACATTGTCGTGCACCGCGGCCAGCATCAGGC
>NZ_SSMZ01000327.1 GCF_004799395.1 Phenylobacterium sp. | reverse complement strand
CGACGACCTGACCCACGAGGTCCAAGACGCCGACCATGACCAGGCGGCCACCAAGGCCGCGGTGTTCAACGCCGCCGAGCGGCTGTTCGCCCTGCACGGCTTCCAGAACGTCTCGGTGCGCGACATCACCGCCGAGGCCGGGGTGAATCTGGCGTCGGTCAACTACCACTTCGGCTCCAAGGACGCCTTGCTGTTCGAGATCTTCCGCCGCCGCACCGGCGAGCTGAACCGCGAGCGGGCGCGCATGCTGCACGAGGCCAACGACCGCTACAGCGGCAGTCCGCCGGTGCGTGCGATCCTGGAGGCCCTGTTCGCCCCGCCACTGCGCTGGGCCGACCCGGCCAAGGACCGCCGCGTCAGCGTGCAGTTCATCATCCGCGCCCGCTCCGAGGGCACCGCGGAGATCCGCGAGGTGCTGCAGAACGACGTCTCGCACCTGGAGCGGTTCGCCGAAGCCCTGAAGAAGGCCTGCCCGACGCTGGCGCCGGAGACCCTCTACTGGCGGCTGCATTTCGCGCTCGGCATGGTCCACAACAACCGCTTCGTGGAATTCGACCGCCTGCACCACCTCTCGGGCGGCCTGACCCGCGAGGGCGACGTGAGCGCCCTGCTCGCCCGGATGCTCGACTTCGCCGAGGCGGGGTTCAGCGCGCCCTAAGGCTTCGCGGGCGCCCTCGCGCGCAGCGCGATGAGGGCCGCCTGGCAGTCCTCATGCTCCCGCGCCGACCAGGCAGCGGTCTCCGCGGTATCGCGGGCGTCGGTGTAGGCTATGACCACGCTCTTGGCCTTCACGCAGCGGTCGACCGGCTGGCTGGCCTTCTCGTAGCCGGCTACGGCGTCGTGGATGCGCACGCTGTCGATCAGTTTGGCCTGGGCGTCGGCGACCTGGCCGCAGCCCGCGCAGAGCAGCCCCGCGCCCAGGATCGCCAACCCCCGCATTCTGCGTCCCCTTACCCAGCGGGAAGCTGAACCATGGCGCGCGGCGGATGTGTGACCCAATCATGGCGGACCGTGGTCGCCAGCGGCGTCGCCTCACGCCACGAGGCCCCAGGCGAATTTAAGGTCCTCGAGGAACGCCGCATAGGCCTTGGCCTTGGCGACCGCGTCCGGGACCCGCAGCAGATAGGACGGGTGATAGGTGACGACGCCCAGGGCCTGGTCCGGCAGCTGCATCGCCTTCTGCCGCGACGCGCCGATCGCCACAGGCTTCCCGAACACTGACATCGCCGCCGTGGCGCCCAGCGCCACGATCACCCGCGGCCGCACAATGCTGCGTTCCGCATCCAGCCACCCGCGACAGGCCGTGACCTCGCCGGTGTTGGGCGTCTTGTGGATCCGCCGCTTGCCACGCAGCTCGTGCTTGAAGTGCTTCACCGCGTTGGTGACGAAGGCCCGGTCGCGGGGGACCTCGGCCTCAGCCAGGGCCTTGTCCAGCATCTGGCCCGCAGGGCCGACGAAGGGCCGCCCCGCCAGGTCTTCCTGGTCGCCCGGCTGCTCGCCCACCAGCATCAGCCGCGCCTGGGCAGGCCCCTCGCCTGTGACGCCCTGCGTGGCATGGCCGTAGAGGTCGCAACGGCGGCAGGCCTGCACCGCCGCGCGCAGGCCCGCGAGCGTTTCGGGTTCCTCGCGCGTCGCAGGCCGGACGGAGGCGGAGCGGGCCAGGCTGACCATGGTCCGGGAATGAGCTCCCCGCCGGGCGGGTTCCCCGCGCGGCGCATGGGCTTCGTCCGCGATAGGGCCTAGGGTCGCGCCATGGCTGCTCCGATGTGTCCCAACTGCAAGGCCGCGATCTACAAGGTGAAGCCGGTGCGGATCGCCGCCGACCCGGACTCGGCGGCCTGGAAGGGACGCGTGCCCACCGTGGTTGGCTTCACCTGTTCGGACTGCGGCGTGCTCCTGCCGGTCAGCCCCACAGGCGAACGCGACGACGCCTAGGAAGACGCCGACAGGCGGGAACCAGCGCCCCGCCGAGCGGTTCCCGCAAGGATGGTCCGCCTCAGCATCCGCCACGAGACGCTCTATACCTATGAGCGCCCGGTCCGTTTCGCGGGCCACCGTCTGCTGGTGCGGCCGCGAGACAGCCACGCGACGCGGGTGGTGGACGCCCATCTGACGCTTTCCCCACCGGGTCAGACCCGCTGGCTCTATGACGCGCTCGGCAATTCCGTCTGCTGCTTCATGCCGGGCGGCGAGAGCCGGACGTTGTCGATCATCAGCGACCTTACCATCGAGCGGTTCCCGGCGTCGCTGACGCGGCGAGACGTCGCCGACCCGCAGACCGTCACGCCGATCTACTACTCGGCCGCCGACCGGGCGGTGCTGGCGCCCTTCATCGACCCGGTGAGCGAGGATCGCGACGGCCACCTTCTGGACTGGCTGCGCGAACAGGTCGGCGACCCCAAGGAGCCGGCGTTGGAGTTCCTGCTGCGGCTGAACCGCACCATCCGCGCCGACTTCGATTATTCCGCCCGCGACCAGGGCGCCGCCCAGGAGCCTGGCCACACCGTCAGGGTGGGCTCCGGAACCTGCCGCGACTTCGCCTGGCTGATGGTCGAGGCCCTGCGCCGGCTGGGCTACGCCGCGCGCTTCGTCACCGGCTATCTCTATTCGCCGAGGAAGGCGGCCTCGGGCATGCGCGGCGCCGGCGCGACCCACGCCTGGTGCGAGGTCTTCCTGCCCGAGCTGGGCTGGACCGAATTCGACCCCACCAATGCTCTGGCCGAGAGCCCCGATCTGATCCCGGTCGCCGTCACCCGCACGCCCGCCGAGGCCGCGCCGGTCTCGGGCGCGATCTACGGCGACGGCGGCCAGGCCGACCTCACGGTTCACGTAGACGTGCGGCCAGTTGAAATGATTCCCGCCGCCGCCTGAGGCAGTGTCGGGCTGGGGGCCAACAATAAACAAGGGAGAGGCGAACCATGACGCACGGCTTCCAGCAGCAGGACCCTGGGCTGAATTTCAGCATCCCGAAGTCCGCGCCCACGCCGCAGCATGGCGGAAAGACCGACCGAAAGGCTGTCCAACCGTCGCGCCCCCCGCGCGCCTTCGAGCCGCGGCCCGGCCACTGACGGCGACCATCGGGGCTCTGCGGCCGGCTGCGGCAAAATCTATTGCCGAGAGGCGTGCTCGTTCGAGTCCGGCCTCGGGCGCCACCTATCATCTGCCTCGAGCGCCGGCGGATTCCGGCTGCGGCCTGATAGCCGCCTGCCTTGGCGCGATGGCTCCACCCTGCAACCGGGTGTGGCGTTCCTACGGCCCAGACTGGGCAAGGCGTTGATCGTGGGCAAGTCCGTGCGGATCCGCCTTGAAGACAGGCCTCCCCCGCTCGTCTAGCGGCACTCGCTGTTTATCGCCTCTCGAACCGGACGCGCTCGGCGCCCAGGACGGGATGAGCGATGTAGCCAGCCTCCAGCCAGGCGCGGCATTGCACTTGGCGGGTATTGGGGCTGGTCTCGTTGGACCACCACTCCGCGCGCTGGGCGCTCTTGGGAAGCAGCAGGGCCAGAACGCGCTCGATGTCTCGGAAGGTCATTTCATAGGTCTCCGTCTTCTGGCGGCGGAGATGGTCGTGGAGGGGGTCGTACTTGCCCATGGTTTGTCCGGCGCGCCGTCCGTGACGGCAGGAGGTGTGAACTTAGCCGCAATCAGCGGCTGGGAGGCAAGGGACGGTGGAAGAAAGCTCCCCCGGCGGCCGTTGCTGCTCTTGGCCCGATCCCTTCTGGGGGAACCCGCAACGGCCCCGAGGGCGCCCGGCCAGGGCCGGCCGGGAGGGAAAGGAAGGACCGGGTCGGGCGGCCCCGACCCCGGGGATCGGGGAGCTGGAGCGACCCCGTCCGAGGTCGAGCTCGGAGACCGTCTCGCCATTGCTGTCGTCTAGCGCTCCTGCGTGGTCGCGCGGACCAAGGCGTCCTCAACCTGTTGAGCGGCCTTGAGGTCCCGGTACAGGCTTGTGAGGTCCCGCCGCAGCACCGCGAGCAGCGACACGGCCCTTTGGTGGCGGCGGCGGGCCACGGCGAGGCGAGGCATCTCGGCCAGCATGTCGGCGGCCTCGATGGTCTCCAGGACAGCGATCGCCTCCAGCAAGCGGCCTATGGCCTCCTCGACAAGGTCGGGCGTAAAGCGCGGGAACTGAGACTTCACGCGCCTACTCCGCGGGCTGAGGGCTGACGACCCCGCCCCGCATCGCGGCTCGTTTGGCCCGAAGCGCCTCTTGCTGATGCGGCAGCAGTTCATCGACCGCGCCCAGGAAGTCCACCGGCGCATCCTCAAGAAGGACGGACGGGCAGCGGCCCTCATAATTGCCAAGATTGGGTCGGTGCTGCTGATAGCCGACGAGACGCGCGAGCGCCGGGGAGAAGGCGCGGGCGACCTCGGGCGGATAGACCAGCCACTGGTTTTCGTAGGGCTTCAGCCAGCCCAGGCTGTAGCTCACGATCATGCCGGACCGCGGGGCGTCGGAGATGTTGGCGCCGCCGCCGTGCAGCGTCGAACCCAGGAACAGCAGCACGTCTCCCGGATCCATTTCCGCGAAGACCGGCGGGGCGTCTCCTGGGCCGGTGTTGTGGCTCTGCGGGTAGATCACCGTCGCGCCGTTCTCCCGCCGATACGGACTGAACGGCCACATGACGTTCACCAGATATTCCATCGCGCCCTTCGCGCCGCCCCACATGTCCTGGTCACGATGCGGCGGCTGGGCGTCCTGCCCGGGGTAGATCTGCAGGGCTTGGGTCAGGTTGAGCTGGAAACGGTCACAGTAGGGACCGAGCACGCCCTGCACGATCTCGAGGATCATGGGATGCCGGACGAGCGCCTCGGCGCGCGCCGAGCGTTTCAGCACGCCGCCGAAGCGCTTTGTGCGTCCGCCGTAGAAATCGCCCTCGCAGAAGGGGGTGCGCTCGAAGCGTTCCGCCAGGTCGGCGATCAAGCCGTCGGTGAGATCGCGGCTGAGCAGGCCGCGGATGATGCAATAGCCATCCTGCTGCAGGCGCTGCAGCCAAAGTGCGGCATCGCACGCACTCGGCGCGTCCAGCGTCGTCACACCGCTGGCGTATTGGGGGACCTCAGGCGGCATCACGGACGTCCCAGCGAAGCACAGGTCCCTGCAGGCCGGCGTTGCGGCGCAACAGCGCCAGGGTGTCGGGCGTGATGTTGATCGCCACGGCGCCTACGAGCTGGCCGTCGTGCTCCTGCGGAAGGCCAAGTGGCGCGCAGTCCCAGCCGATCGCCAGGATCGCTGAGAGGTAGGCCATATGACTGACCAGGGTGTAGCGACGGATACCGTTCAGCAGGGCGAATTCGACCATGCCGACCATCAGCCGCTGGCGCACCGCCCGGGGCTCCGCGAGCCCGGGCGCCGTACACATGCGGGTGATTTCCCAGACCTCTTCACCGCGTGGGACCCCGTGTTCGCACAGGTGCGGGAAGACCTCGGACAGCAGATGCGGCGCCGTCGAAGGCAGCAGTCTGGCCGATCCCAGCTGGGTCCCGTCGGCGGAGAGCGCCAGGAAGTAGACCGCACCCTCCGTATCGAACTGGTCGATCTCGAACTCGCCGTCGACCACCGGAACCTCCCAGCGCAGCCGGTCGACGAAGACCCGTTTGCGCTCGCGGTACATTTCCGCAAGTTGATCTGGGTAAGTTGATCGGTCCGCCGCCGTCACCAGTTGGATCATGTCCGCCTCCAGGGTCTGAAGGCAGGATGGCGTCGGGCGGCAGCGGGCGCCCATTCCCCTAATCGGGGGATGGTGAGCGTCCGGCGATCACATCGGCGAAGGTGATCTGGCTGTCGAACAGGGCGCGCACGACCAGTTGGGTGCGCGTGGAGACCTGGTAGCGCTGTTTGGCGGACTCGATGTGCTGGTGGACCGTCTCATGCGAGATGCCCAGCAGCTGAGCGATATGCC
>NZ_SSMZ01000326.1 GCF_004799395.1 Phenylobacterium sp. | reverse complement strand
AGAACATTCCGCCCAACTCGTTCAGCCGCCGGTCGATGCAGACCTCCTGCGCGCGCCGAAAGACGACCGCCTCCAAGTTGCCTTTCAACTCGCTGGAAAGCGCTTCGCGCTCATCGTGAACAGCATGAACCCAGTGGAGTTGCTCCACCAGCTGCTCAGCTGCAATCGCAATAAGGACGCCCAGGACAATTGTAGCGACCTCTTTCAAGAACTCGCGCCGACCGTGCCAGGGCTTCGGTTTGTGGATGTCCATGCCGCCCCCAGCGATCAAGCTTGGCCACATGGTAAGCGGACTCGCCAAAGGTCGGCTATGTGGATTGCCGACGTTCGGCGCCCGACCCCCGCTTACGGGATGCCGTCGAACTGCCGTTCCGCTGCTTGAATTTTTTGGAGCGTGCGTTCGCCGCCTTTGAGCGCGGTGACTGCTCCCCGGGCTTGCCTCTGAATAGTTTCGACTGTCTGCTCGAATGCGATGGCGGTCAGGACACCAAGGACAATGATTCCGTATTCCTTCAGGAACTCGCGAAAGGAGTGCCACGGCTTCGGTTTGTGAATGTCCATGCCGCCCCCCAGCGGATTACTGAAGGCACTGTACGCGGACTCGCAGAAGGTCCGCTATGGGTCGAAGGCGAAGGCTGGGAGAAAGCTATGACGACCACCGATACGCTTGCGCTGCTCATCGCCTTAGAAGAGCAAATCGTTGATCCCGCGACGCGCCATTCATCCAGGGTTCTCAATTCCATCCTATCGGACGAACTTCTTGAGTTCACCGCCTCCGGTCGGGCTTTCGACAAGGCGTCGATCGTTTCGATCCTGACGGCCGAGAGCGGCGGCGCCACGGCCGAGATGACCAATCACGGATATGAACTGCGGCCCCTCGCGGAGGATGTGGTGCTGCTGACCTATCGGAACGTGACGAGCCGTGCGGGCGCCGCCGACGCGCACTCGTTGAGAAGCTCCATCTGGAATCGGATCGGCGCCCAGTGGCAGCTGGTCTTTCACCAGGGCACGCCGACGGTTGCCGAATGAGCTTTCCGGATGCGCAGGCGGCCCTCTTGCGGAGCGGATAGCGGAGGCCCGCGACGTCCGCTAGGCCTGGGAAGCGGACGCTTCTTGAACGCCGGCGCGCACGGATTCCTCAGCACGGTTACGTTTCAATTTTTGGGTTCGATCTCCGCAGAGGCGACCATGCGCCAGCCGTTGGCGTGGCGTCGCCAGGTGTCCAGCCACTCCCGATGTGAAACGGCCTGGGACGGCGAACTGGCGTCATCCTCTGTCCCCAGAGCGATGGCGGTGTTTCCATGTACGCGGACCGTGATCGAGGTGATCTTGGCCGACACCTGGTGGGGAAGGGTACGCACCTCAGCCAGCATTCCCGCCTTGTCGGAGGGTTTTCCGCTCGATCCGAATCCTATGAAGTCGTCGGCCAGCAGCCGCTCCGCGACGTGTGCATCCCCGGTGACGAAGCTCTGGGAATAAAGGTTTTCAAGCCGACGGATGTCCTTGGCCGTGGACTCGGCAGGCCCGGCGCCGGCCACAGCCGGCCGTGGGACAACCCCCATCGCGCAGATCAGCATCGACAGCACCGACAAACACATCTTCGACATTTGTTCGTTCCCCTGACGGTATTACCCATTGCTCCGCGCGGCGGTGCGCCCGGCTTTCAATAGCTACGCCGGTGACGTATCGCCTTGGCCACACCGTAAGCGGATTTTCCGAACCATCGCTCCGGGTCGATAGCGGTCATCGCCACCCAGCTCGAAAGCGGAAGTCAGGATCGGGTGGAGAGTCGACCTACCGCAGGTGCGAGGCCGCTTGTTCCCGAGCCCGCTTCAAGTCCAACCAGTTGGGCGTTATCTTGAGCGCCTTGTCGTAGTCGTGCACAGCCCTGCGCCAGTCGCGGCGGCGCGCGGCAACGTCGCCGAGCCCCTTCAGCGGATCCGCCCAATTCGGGGCCCGGCGGGCCGCTTCATTGAAGGCGGCAGCGGCGCCCGAGAGATCACCGCGGGCCAGACGGCTCTCGCCCGAGGCCTCTTGGGCGCGCGGAAGCGATGGGCCGCGCCGGTCGGCCGCGGCGAACCAGCGGTCGGCCGCGGGCCAATTCCGGGCCACGCTTTCCACCTCGGCGCGGGCGATCAGGCAGGTGTAGCAGTCCGTGGGTGACTTCTGCACCAGGGTGCGAGCGTCGGCGAGGCGGCCCAGATGCGCGTAGGCTATAGCCAGCGCCGGCAAGATCTCAGTGGCGGTCTGCTCCGGTTGTTCGCCAGGAACGGTGGTGGCGGCCAGGGGCTCCAGCTGCCGGGCGGCCTCAGCCCAGTCGCCCCGGTCGGCCGCCATGACAGCATGCGGGGCATCGATCGTGACCGCCGATGTTCCTGCCGCGCGCGCCACCGACAGGTCGTCCGGGGCCCCGCCCAGGAGCGCCTGGGCGCGCGCAAGATCGTGAAGAGCCGCAAAATCGGCGGCCCGCCGATAGGGTAACCATTGCGCCAGGCCCTCAAGGTAGCTGACGTGGTGCGGCACGGGCAGGTCTTCCATGGCCTGCAAGGCCGCGATCTCTGCGTGGAAATCCGCCGTCTCGAAGGCGATGATACTGCGCTCGATCGCCGCCTCCCAGTTGCTCGTCAACTCCGCGATCCGCTTGCCGCGGTCGCGGGGCAAGAATCGCAACGACGTGGCGGCGGCTTGAAGCGCGGCTTCATCATCGCCAAGGGACTGAGCAACGCCGGCTAGATCGAACCAGAGATGGCTGAACTCGGGGTCGATCTTCAGGCCCTGCTGCAGGTCCCAGCGCGCCTCGCGTGCGGAGTCAGAGTAGTTGTTGAGACCCGCCCAAGCCCAAAGTCGATCCTCCCGGGACCCGGTCGCCGCCAGTCGCCGCAAGGCGGCGACCGCCTCGCTCTTGCGCCCCGTTTGTCCGAGCCAGGTGGCGTAGCGATACGGCTGCGTGCGGGCGAAGACGCCTTCGGCCGCCGTCTCGATCAGGCCTTCCAACGACGCCGGGTCGCCGGATGCCCTTGCCTCGTCGTCCTCGCCGGCCTGGACGCTAAGGGTAAGGTTCGGCCCCGTGTGGAAGACCTCGCCGGTGATGTGGGTGTCGTGGCCCAGCCGCTCGCGGAGGAAGCGCTCCATCTCGCCGAGCGACACGCCGGTCTCGGGGATCTCCACCTTCACGTCCTTGCCCCAGCTGGTCTCGAAGCTGGCCGCGGCCCGGGCGCTGCCGGAGCGCTGCTCGAGCTGAACTAGGCGGTCTTGGAACTGGTGCGCGATGGTCTGGCCGGTCAGCCCCTGCTGGGCGAGGTCGGGCGGGACGGAGAAGGGTTCAATGATCAGGGCGTAGCTGCGCGCTGCCTCAAAGACCACGCCACCCAGGATGGCCAGGACGGTCGCTCCGATGGCCGCGGCGACGCCCTGGAAGAGCAGCTTCATCCGCTCGTTCAAACGCTTGAGCTTAAGGTTGTCGAGGATGACCTCGCTCTGTTCGTGCAGGTGCTCGGTCTGGATCCCGACCAGCTTCTCCTGCTGGGCAAGGTAGGAGGCCAGACGCGAATCCAGAGGCTGGCCGCGCTCCATCGCGCTCGTCGCCAAGGCCGCTGCTATGGGGTCCAGACCCGCAGTGGTCTCGGCGTCGGCCGCTTCTGCGTCCTCGCCGCCGAGGACGCCCCCGATCAGCCCACCCTTTTCCGCCACTGCCGACGCCCCCCGAAAACTCTACGTCGCAATAGCGAACAGGCTGCAGACGTTATTGCTTAGGTTGGGACGGTTCAACTGACGGCGCGCGGCGGGTCGAATTTGGCGAAGGTGCTGGACGCCAAGCGGGCCATTTCCGGTTCCCTCAGACGAAATCTTGCCAACGCTGGACGGCTCTAGTCTGGCAGAATCGCCAGAAGTTGAGCCACCTCTTCGGTCCACCCTTCACGCCTCGGCGAGCCGTCGTCCTGCGCGGTGGCAGCGTTGACTTTCGCGCGCGTTGGTTGAACCGTTGGTCGATACCGGGGGAATAAATGAAGATCACCGAAATAACGGCCACCAACTTCCGTGCCCTCCAAGAGGTCGCGTTGAGGACTCCATCTGACGTCAACGTGATCGTCGGCCCCAAAGCGCGTGCAAGAATTAGCTGATGAAGCAAAGGGAAAATTGGAAACTATTAATGAGACGTCAGTTCTATCACTTGCGTTGCTGATGAAAGGTGCGGACGGAACATTGAGGGGTGAGGATGCATTCTCTCAGATGTTGCTCGCCGTGCTT
>NZ_SSMZ01000325.1 GCF_004799395.1 Phenylobacterium sp. | reverse complement strand
CCTGCTCGCCCCACTCGTCGTGCGGCACGCCGACGGTGGATGAGTCAGCCACAGCGTCGTGCTTGATCAGCTCGTTGTCGACTTCCTGCGGATAGATGTTCACCCCGCCGGAGATGATCGTCTCGGCGTTGCGGCCGGTGAGGAACAGGTAGCCATCCTCGTCGAAGTAGCCGACGTCGCCCATGGTGAAGTGGTCGCCGACCCGGTTGGCGTTGGTCTTGGCCTCGTCCTTGTAGTAGGTGAAGCCGCCGCCCGGGGGCAGCTGGTGGTAGATGCCGCCGGGGACGCCGGTGGGGCATTCATTGCCCTGGTCGTCGAGGATCTTGGAGCCGAGCAGGGCCGGGCGCTTGCCGACGCTGCCGGGCTTCTTGAGCCATTCCTCGGACGAGATGACGAAGCCCGCGCCGCCCTCGGAGCCGGCGTAGTATTCGCTCAGCACAGGTCCGAACCACTCGATCATCGCGGCTTTCACCTCCGGCGGGCAGGGCGCGGCGCCGTGGACGATGTAGATCACGCTGGAGAGGTCGTATTTCGCCTTCACCTCTTCGGGCAGCGCCAGCAGTCGCTGGAACATGATCGGCACCAGGTGCATGTGGCTGACGCCATGCTGAGCGATCAGCTTGAGGACCAGCTCGGAATCCCACTTGTCCAGGAACACCAGCTCGCAACCCGCGCCCATGGCGCCGCGCACGTCGAAGGCCAGCGGCGCGGCGTGATAGGCCGGTCCGGCGCAGAGCTGCACCGAGGTCTCGTGATCGTAGCCGCGCAGGGCGTAGATCCCCGGCGGCGCCACCATCGGCTGGGCGCGGTAGACGCCCTTCGGCCGCCCGGTTGTGCCGGAGGTGTACATCATGGCGTTGCCGAGGGTGGGGTCGGCGATATCCGAGCCGTCGAGGCCGGCGAGCGCTTCGTCGTAGTTCGTGAAGCCCGGGATCGGACCGCCGATGGCGACCTTGGCCAGGAGCCCCGGGCACTGGGCGACGGCGGCCTCGGAGGAGGCCACGCGCGCTTCGCAGAACACCGCCTTCGCCTCGCAGTCCTTGATGATGTAGGCGATCTCGTCGGCGGTCAGGTGCCAGTTGACGGGGGTGATCCGCCAGCCGGCCCGCTGGGTCGCGACCAGCACCTCGACGAATTCGGCGCGGTTTGAGCAGACCAGCGCCACGGCGTCGCCGGCCTTCAGGCCTTTGGCGCGCAGCAGGCGCACGATGCGGTTGGCCTGGGCGTTGACCATGCCCCAGCTGTGGGTCTTGCCGTCGGGATCGTGGATGAAGGTCGCGTCTGGCTTCAGGGCCGCCCAGACGGCGGTGGTCATGCCGGTCATCCCGGCAGCGGCCAGCCGGTCGTCGAGGCTCACCCCGTCCAGGTCCTGGCGGTCCTTCACGTCTTCCATCAAATCCTCCCGGCGCCTCAGATGAAGCGGCGCGCTCAAATGCTTTTGGAGGCCTTGCGGAGGACGGGACGAAATAATCCGCGTCCCATGTCGAGCCGGGGACCTCACCGCCACCAAATCACGGGAGGAAGCGGGCGACAATTGGGCTTCGCCGCCTGCCGCCGGTCAGTCGTGCTCGCGGGTCAGTTCGCAGACCCAGTTCACCTCCCAGGTCTTGCCGCCGTCCGGCGAGAAGGCCTGCTCCATATGAGCCTCGCTCTGGCCGGTGTGGGACCACTCGTAGCGGATCAGGACCGAGCGGCCCTTCCAGTCCGCGTAGGCGTAGAAGCGGCCTACGCTGCCTTCGAACGCGCCGATCTGGGGTGGTGTGTCCAAGGTCCCCGCGTCCATATCGACCCCGTAGATGCTCCACTGGTGGGACGTCGGATTGTAGATCCGTAGCGTCTGAGCCTTGATGTGCAGATGGTCCTTGGGGGCGTCGACCTCGAAGTCCTCGAGGTTGGCGCTCGTGCCGAACATCTTGTGGTGGTTCGAGCGGCCGTCGTACTCGACCCAGGCAGTGGAGCCGACCAGACGCTCGGGCAGGCGCTTTACGTGGGCCTTCCAGTCGCCGATCAGGAAGTCGAAGTCGTGGGCGCCGTCGTGTTGCGCCGGGGGCGGAAACCGAGCGGGCTGAGCGGGCGCCGGGAACGGGGCGAGCATGGCCGCGGAGAGCAGTGCGGCGGCGGGGCGGTTGGGTCGGAACATGTCGAACCTCGTTTCAGGTCGAGGCGGGACCCTAGAGCTTGACTGCTGACACCCTCCTGTCAGCTGCCGGTCAGGCTAGGCGAAGGCCTTGGCCGCCCAGCGCCAGGCGAAATAGCCGGCGCTGGCGCCGACGCAGGTCAGGATCGTCCCCCAGCAGATGTCGATCAGGGTGATCCGGGTCGCCCAGACCTTCAGCGTCGCCTGGTTGGTGAGGTCGTAGGTGGCGTAGGCGAAGGCGCCGAGGATCGCGCCGGTGAGCGCGGTCTTGCCAAGGCCAGCATCCTTGTTCGGCAGGACCGCCAGCACAACAACGCCCGCCACATACATAAGGTAGAAGACGACCGCTGCGGGAAGCGCCGGCTTGTCAGCGAGCGCATAGTTCAAGGTCGGCCGATAGACCTTCTGCCCGGCGACCGTCAGGTAGATCGCGTCCAGCGCCGCGATGCTGAGGCCCGCGCCCAGGTAGGTGATCAGGTACTTCAGCATTTTTCCTCCGCTGATCCCCGAAGGCGGGGATCCAGGCGGCCTCTGTTGTCATCCCGGACGCCGCAGCCGCGCGACCGGTTCGGCTTGGATCCCCGCTTTCGCAGGGACGAGCGGATTAAGGGTCAGCTGGGCTTCAACCGATAATGGCTGATGCCCCACTCTTCGCCGCCACGGTGGCCGAAGAGGCCGGCGGTGGCCAGGAAGAACAGCCGCCAGCGGCGATGCCAGAGCACGGCCTTGTCGCCGTAGACCGCCTTCAGCACCGGCCGGATGGCGGCGACGTTGCGGTCGTAGCTTTCCAACCAATGCGCCGCGGTCTTTTCGTAATGGGTTCCGCTCCATCGCCAGTCCTGCTCCACCGCGAACAGGTCAGGGAACTGGCGCATCAGGTTGTGGCTGGGCATGACCCCGCCGGCGAAGAAGTGCTGGGCGATCCAGTCGGCCTCGTCCTCCACGTCGAAGCGGTAGGGGCCGGTGCGGTGGGTGAAGATGTGGATGAACAGCCGTCCCTCCGGCTTCAGCCAGGTCTTCACGCGGCCGAGCAAGGCGCGCCAGTTGGCCATGTGCTCGAACATCTCGACGCTGACAACGCGGTCATAGGCGCCTGGCGCCGGCGGCGCAAAATCGTTCATGTCGCAGGTGATGACATCGAGGTTGTCGAGCCCGCGCTCCCGGGCCCGCGCCAGGATGAAGGCGCGCTGGCTTGCGGAATTGGACACCGAGGTAATGCGCGCGTTCGGATAGGCCTCAGCCATCCACAGCGACAGCGAACCCCAGCCGCAGCCGAGCTCAAGGATGGTCTGGCCGTCCCGCAGGTCGGCGTGGGCGCAGGTTTCGGTGAGCGCGCGGTCCTCGGCCTGGGCGAGCGTATCGCCGGGCCCGTAGAGGCAGGAGGAGTATTTCAGCCTGGGGCCAAGGCAGGCCAGGAAGAAGGCGGCGGGGACCTCGTAGTGCTGCTCGTTGGCCGCGTCGGTATGCTCGGCGATGGGGCGCTCTGCCATCTGGCGGGCGAAGGCGGCGTCGGCGTCGGGGCCTGCGGCGGCGGCCTGCCTGCGCGCGCCGGAGACCAGATATTCGATGGCGGCCCTACGCATCGCGTCGGGAAGCGGCGCGCCCTCGAACGCCTGAAGCGCTGTGGAAACGAGACTCATTCAGGTCCTCTAGGCGGATTTGGGCGGGAGCGGGAAGAAGGCGCTGACGCGGGCCTGGTAGGCACGGTAGGCGTCCCCTTTCGACTTCAGCTGCGCGGCCTCCAGAGGCGGGACGCCGCTGACCCGGGTAAGCAGCAGGTACATGACGACCGGGGCCGTGAAGCTCAGCCACGTGATCGCCCGGGCCGGGTCGAAACCGATCACCGGATAGGCCAGCCAGCCCAGCCATTCGAAGAAGTAGTTGGGATGCCGCGACCAACCCCAGAGGCCGACGTCGGCGACCTTGCCCCTGTTGCCGGGGTCAGCCTTGAAGAGCTTCATCTGGGCGTCGGCCAGGCCCTCACCGCTGATGGCGATCAGCAGGACCGCCACGCCCAGCACGTCGCGGAAAGCCAGCGCCGCGCCGGCCGTGCGCGCGGCGACGATCACCGACAAGGCCAGCAGGGCCGAGGCCGGCGCCTGTGGCAGCGTCACGAACAGCATGTTCCGGGCGTAGTCCTTGCCCCAGTCGGTGCGGAACTGGGCGTAGCGCCGGTCTTCCGGATGAGCCGCTACGCGGGGCGCGAGGTAGCCGCCCAGCCGAAGCGCCCAGAGCGCGGCCAGACCCGCCACCAGCCATTGGCGCGCCTGGGGCCCCGCGCCGGCCTGCAGAGGGAACAAAGCGACCCCCGCCAGCGCTGCGCCTGTGCCGAAGGTCCAGAAGACGTCGGTCCAGCCACCGTTCCTCCGCGCCAGGCCATAGCCCCAGGCGCAGACCATCACGACTGTCATGAAGACGAGCGCCGCGAGGGCCAAAAGCCAGATCATGCCGGAGCCACTTTCCACATCAGCCATACGCGGTCATACCTTGGATCGGATGCATCCGCTGGGGGAAGCCTCCCGTAGCTCAAAGAGGCCTCATCGCCCCGGCGACGCGGCCCAGTTTGCTCAAGAGGTCACGTGTGTTCGACTCGGATGAACGTCGTCTACGGATCGCGATCGTAGGGGGCGGGATTGGCGGCCTTTCGGCGGCCTGGCTGCTGTCGAGCCGACACGAGGTGGTGTTGTTTGAAGCGGACGGCCGGCTCGGCGGCCACGCCAACACGGTCGAAGCCCCGAATCAGGACGGCGCGGCGGCCACCCCGGTCGATACCGGCTTCATCGTCTACAATGAGCCCAACTATCCCAATTTCACGGCCCTGCTCGACCACCTCGACGTGGCCTCGATTCCCGCCGACATGGCGCTCAGCGTCAGCCTGGACGACGGCGATTTCGAATACTCCAGCTTCGGCATGAGCGGCGTTTTCGCCCAGAAGAAGAACATCTTCTCCGCCCGCTTCTGGTCGATGCTGCGCGACGTCACCCGCTTCTACCGCCATGGGCCCCGCGACCTGGCCGCGCTGGAGGCGCCCCTGACCTCGCTGGACGACTACCTGGCTCAGAAGGGTTACTGCCAGGCGTTCCGCGACGACCACCTGCTGCCGCAGGCCGCGGCCATCTGGTCGACGCCGCTGGCCGCGATCGGCGCCTATCCGGCCGCCGCGTTGATCCGCTTCTTCCAGAACCACGGGATGATGAGCGTCTTCGGCCGCGGCCTGTGGCGCACCGTCGAGGGCGGCAGCCGGTCCTATGTGCGCAAGCTGACAGCCGCCTTCCTGGGCGAGATCCGCACCGGCGTTCGGGTGACCGGCGTCAAGCGGGTCGCGGGCGGCGTCGACGTCCGCGACGTCACCGGCCATGTGGAGCGGTTCGACGATGTGGTGATCGCCACCCACGGCGACGCGGCGCTGGCGCTGCTGGACGATCCGACGCCGGAGGAGCGCCGCATCCTGGGCGCCTTCAAGTACAGCCGCAACCTGACCGTGCTGCACACCGACCCCAGCCTAATGCCCAAGCGCAAGGCCGCCTGGACCAGCTGGAACCACATCGGCCGTCGGGACAATCCGGAGGACGGTTGCGTCACCTACTGGATGAACCGACTGCAGAGCCTGAAGAGCGCGCAGGACCTGTTTGTGACCCTCAAGCCGACGCGGCCGATCGACCCGGAAGCGGTGATCAAGACCGAGGTCTACGACCACCCGCTTTTCGACGCCGGAGCCATCGCCGCGCAGCGCGAGATCTGGAGCCTGCAGGGCGCCAGGAACACCTGGTTCTGCGGCTCCTACTTCGGTCACGGCTTCCACGAGGACGCACTGCAGGCGGGCCTGGCGGTGGCCGAGCAACTGGGTGGCGTGCGGCGGCCGTGGACGGTGGAGGGCGAGTCTTCGCGCATCCACGTGGCCCCGCCGCGGGAGCCCGTGGGGGCCGCGGCGTGACCGCTTCGGGGCTCTATGCGGGCCTCGTCAGTCATGCGCGGGTCAAGCCGCGCAAGCACAAGCTCGCCTACCGGGTTTTCATGCTGCTCGTCGACCTGGACGAGCTGCCCGATCTGAAGCTGAAGACCCTCGGGATCGGACGCTTCAACCTGTTCGGCTTCGACCCCAAACGGTTCGGGGACGGGTCCGGCCGGCCGCTGAAGGCGCAGATCGAGGCGACGCTCGCCGAAGCGGGCATCCCCGCCGGCGGTCCGGTCCGCATGCTGGCCATGCCGCAGATCCTGGGCCGCGCGTTCAATCCGCTGACCGTCTATTTCTGCCACGCCGCCAACGGCGGCCTCACGGCCATCCTTTATGAGGTGAACAACACCTACGGCGAGCGGCACAGCTATCTGATCCCCGCGCCCAATGCGGCCCTGGTGAAGCAGGGCTGTGGCAAGGCTTTTTACGTCTCGCCGTTCATGGACATGGACCTGACCTACGCCTTCCGGATCCTGCGGCCGGAGGAGCGCGTGCTGGTGGCCGTGGACACCTCGGACGCCGACGGCCTGGTGCTGGCGGCGAGCTTCTCAGGCGAACGGCGCGAGCTGACCGACCGGGAGCTCATCCGCGCTTGGCTGACCCATCCCTGGATGACCCTCGGCGTGGTCGCCGCGATCCACATCGAGGCGCTGCAGATCTGGCTGAAGGGCGAGAAGGTCCGGGTGCGACCGAAGAAGCCTGAGCGGTTCGTCACCGTGGCGCCGGCGGCGAAGCTCGCGGCCTGAACGTGCTTGCGTATAATCTCGCCGCGCCGGGGAGACTGAGGCGATGAGCGACGACAGCCACTTCAGGCCCTGGTTCCGGCCCAAGACCTTCGGCCCGGGGATGACGCCGGCGACCTGGCAGGGCTGGGTCGCCGTCCTGGTCTTTATCGCCCTGCTGATCGGCACGACCCTGCTGGCCGACCCGGCGACGATCAAGCCGCGCGATACGGAGACCTTCATCCACACCAAGGCTGCGCTTGGCCTGAGCGCGGTCCGCCTGTCCCGGCTGGCGCTCTTCGGGCTGCTCGCCGCGGAGATTGCGGCCTTCGTGCTGTTCTGCCGCCGAATGGGCGCGCCGGTCAGGCCCCTCGACTGATCGTTCAAGTTACGAAGGCCGCCCTGAGAGCCTTCTGCGAGCGGCGCTAAGCCTTCAGGAACACATGTACCTCGCCGACGCCGCCAAGCGGGATCGGATCGCGGTCGGCGGTCAGGCCGAGCGGCGCGGCCAAGGGCGCGGGATCGGTGTGGTAGTAGGTCAGCCGCTCGCTGGACTGCCGCAGCACCGCGCCGCGGGCGTCGAGCTCGACATAGTCGATGGTCTGGTCGAGGCGACTGAATTCCTCGCGGAAGATGCGCTCGCGGATGAAGAGCTGGAGCCGCCCGCCGGTGGGCGTCGGCTCGTTCAGCACCGGCCGGCTGGAATCGGCCGGCCCGGGCGCCCGCATGATGTCGACCAGCGGCAGGTGGAAGGCGGCCAGGCCGCCGGCCCTCAGGTGCCGCGACGCGGTGGCGAAGGTGTTTTTCCAGGCCATGCCGCGCGGCACATGGGCCAGGGTGAAATAGGGGCAGATCACCAGGTCGAAGGTCTTCTTCAGGTCGAGCGCGGTCATGTCGCCGCGCTTCAGCTCGACGCGGGCGGCGACGGTAGCCGGCAGGTCGGCCTGCTTGGCGGCCGCCTGGGCCAGCATGGCCGGCGCGATGTCGACGCCCACCACCGTAAAGCCCCGCTCGGCGAGGGCGAAGGCGAGCCGTCCGGTGCCGACGCCCAGCTCGAGGATCGATCCGCCGGCCGGGGCAAGCCGCGAATAGATGTCGAGATCGCCCTCCAGCCGCGTGTCGGCGGCGGTGACTGTGTCGTAGAAGGCCGCGCTCAGGCCCTTTTCGGCATAGTATGGGCGCGTGGTCATGGCGGTCCGTAAGGCGTAACAGTCGAGGTTACGCAACTGTCATGCCCGATGTCGTTGCGCCGGATCAACGGCGGGGCCAAATATCGGCGCATGACTAGGCTCGAGCCTGAGCCTTTGGGGAGCTGAGACTTAACGTGAACCGTTTCCGGACCCGACCCATCGCGAACCGTTGGGCGCGCGTCGCCCTACTGGTGCTCGCACCGCTGTTGCTCGCCGCCTGCGGCTACAACACCATCCCGACCAAGAACCTCGCCGCCCAGGCAAAATGGGCGGAGGTGCAGAACCAATACCAGCGCCGCGCCGACCTGATCCCGAACCTGGTGAACACGGTGAAGGGCTATGCCGCGCAGGAGAAGTCCACTCTGGTGGAGGTGACGGAGGCCCGCGCCTCGGCCACCCAGGTCAAGGTCGACGCCTCGACGATCACCAACCCGGCCCAGTTCCAGCAATACCAGCAGGCGCAGGACAAGCTCAGCGGCGTCCTGGGGCGGCTGATGATGATCCAGGAGAAGTACCCGGACCTGAAGTCGAACGAGAATTTCATGGCCCTGCAGAGCCAGCTTGAGGGCACCGAGAACCGGATCGCCATCGCGCGTCGCGACTACAACGACGCGGTCCAGGACTACAACACGACGCTGGTGACCTTCCCGCAGATCATCTGGGCCAAGACCGGGCACTCCGACGCCAAGCCCATGCAGCTGTTCACCGCCAGCGTTTCGGCCCAGGGCGCGCCGACCGTCAGCTTCGACACCACGCCGCCGCCGCCGCCCTCGGGCACGGCCCCGGGCAGCGCGCCGCCGGCGGCTCCGGCGACGAAATGACCGACCTCGCCCGCGCCCGTCTCCCTCGCGGAGGCGGGCTGCTGATCGCCGTCCTGGCGGCCTTCGCCTTCGTCGTCCTTGCGGCAGGAGGCTCGGCCTTCGCGGCGACGCCGAAGTTCCCGGCGCTGACCGGCCGGGTGGTGGACGACGCCCACATCCTGTCGCCTGCGACGGTGGCGAAGCTGAATGGCGAACTGGCGGGGCTTGAGCAGCAGACCGGTCACCAGCTGGTGGTGGCCACGGTGCCGGACCTTCAGGGGTCTGAGATTGAGGACTACGGCTATCAGCTCGGCCGCACCTGGCAGCTGGGCAAGAAGGGCGTCAACGACGGGGCGATCCTGCTGGTGGCGCCCAAGGAGCACAAGGTCCGCATCGAGGTGGGCTACGGCCTGGAGCCGGTGCTGACCGACGCACTGACCAGCGTGATCCTGCAGGAGAAGGTCCTGCCGGCCTTCAAGCAGGGCCAGATGGAGCAAGGGGTCGTCGCCGGCGCCGAGGCGCTGATCGCCCAGCTCTCCCTGCCCGATGAGCAGGCCAAGGCCAACGTCGCTCAGGCCCAGACGCAGGCGCAGTCCAGGCCCGTGGCCGACCGCAGCGTCGGCCCGCACATCCCGGTGTTGCTGATCCTGTTGATTGTCTTCTGGGTGATCTCCGGCCTGCTCAGGGCCGGCGGCCGCGGCTTTGGCGGCGCCTGGTGGCTGCTGCCCTTCTTCCTGGGCGGCGGCGGACGCGGCGGCGGCTGGGGCGGCGGCGGCGGGGGGGGAGGCGGCGGCTTCTCCGGCGGCGGCGGATCGTTCGGCGGCGGCGGATCGTCGGGGAGCTGGTGATGAAGCGTCTTTCCCCTTCCGACCTGACGGCCATCGAGGCGGCGGTCCGCGAGGCCGAGGCCCGCACCACCGGCGAGATCTACTGCGTGGTCACCGAGGAGAGCGGCCATTACGCCGAGACGGTGATCGCCTGGGCGGCGGGCGTGGCCCTGCTGGGTCCGGCAGTGCTGCTGGCGGCGGGCGTGCACGTGGCCATCCCGGACCTGTTCTCGAGCTGGAGCGCCTCGGACGTGAGTGCGGCCATCGCGCAGGCGGTGCGCAACGCCCTGATCGGCGCCATTGTCGTGCAGGGCGCGCTGTTCGTGATCACCGCCCTGATCGTGGCGATCCATCCCATCCGCCGGGCGCTGACGCCGAAGAGCGTCAAACGCCACCAGGTGCATCGCCGCGCCGCCGAGCATTTCGCCGCCAAGGGCCTGCATCTGACGGAGGCCCGCACCGGGGTGATGATCTTCGTCTCCCTGGGCGAGCGGATGGCCGAGTTGATCGCCGACGAAGGCATCGCCGACCATGTCGAGCCGCACGTCTGGGACAAGGCCATGGCCGCCCTCACCGAAGGGCTGAAGCGCGGCGATCCGGAGGCGGCGTTCGAGGGGGCCGTGCGCCAGTGCGGCGACGTCCTGGCGGCGAAGTTCCCAGCGCCTGCGGGGGAGAAGCCCAACGAACTGCCGGACGCGGTGGTGGTGCTTCCCCACATCTAGCGACTTGAGGCGATCCGCCACACTGGGCCGGCCGGCTCTTAACGATACATCTTCTGGTATTGCCGCACCCTGCCCGCCGCGACAGATTGCGGCCCGGTGTGGCGGGGCAGCAGCCGTTGGACGCTTCGAGCGAAAGAACGCCGGAAGATGATCCCATCGTGCGGTCGGCGGCCGACGCGACGGCTTTGGGCATGGCCTTCCTGCTGGAGACCCGCGGCGGCGGATCAAGGCGCTTCCTGTTCACCGGTCCGCGATGCCAGGCGGTGAACGGCGTGACCGGCGCAGCGGTGATGGCCGACGCCTCGGTCCTCTACGACATGATCCTGCCGGAGCACCGCGTGGCCTTCGCGGCCGCGCAGGCTGAGGCAGAGGCGCAGCTGGAGCCCTTCGATGTCGAGGTCGCCATGCGCCGCGCCGACGGGCAGGTGCGCTGGCATCGCTTCGCCGCCCTGCCGCGGCCGCAGCCGGACGGGGCGATCCTCTGGGACGGCCTGCAGATCGACGTCACCGACCGGCGAAGCATGGCCGCCGCCCTGGTCGAGCAGCGCCGGCGCCTGGAGGTGGCCGTGGAGGCCACGGGCCTCGGCTTCTGGGAATGGGACATCCCGGCCCGCAAGGTCACCTGGTCGGAGCGCAACAAGGCGCTTTACGGCCTGCCGCCCGACGCCGAGCTCACCGTCGAGCGCTACCTATCGCTCGTGCATCCCGACGACATCGAGCAGGTGCGGGCCGCCTTCGTCGGCGCGCGGGACAAGCCCGACGGCGGCGACTATTCGCTGGAGCAGCGGATCATCACGCCGGACGGCGAGATCCGCTGGGTGCTGGTGAACGCCCGGGTGGCCAATGACGCTTCCGGGGAGGCCCGCCTGGTGGTCGGCACCTCGCTGGACATCACCGAGCGCAAGGCGGCCGAAGAGCGGCTGAACCTGCAGATGGGTGAGCTGGCGCACCGGGCGAAGAACGGCATCGCCATCCTGATGGCCATCGTCAGCCAGACCGCCCGCGGCCAGGAGACGGTGGAAGGATTCCTGGACCTGATCATGTCGCGCCTGCAGGCTATGTCGAGCTCGCAGGACCTGGTCACCGCCGCCGGCGGCCACCCGGTGGCGCTGAGCGACGTGATCGCCCAGGCCCTGACGCCGTTCGGACTCGCCCGGGTCGACGTCGATCCGGCGATCGGCGCGGTGACGTTGCGGGGTGAGATGGCCATCGGCATGGGCCTGCTGCTGCACGAGATGGCCACCAACGCGGTCAAGTACGGCGCGCTTTCAAACAGCCGCGGTCGCGTGATCATCGCTCCGGAGGCCGCGCCAGAGGGCCAATCGGCCTTCGCCTGGCGCGAGAACGGCGGTCCGGAGATCACCCAGCCCAACCCGCCGGGCTTCGGGACGCGGCTCCTGCAGATGGTCCTGCGGCCCCAGGGCGGCGAAGTGAAATTCAGCTTTGAGCCCGCGGGATTCCGCGCGCATGTGGAATTTCCAACCGTCCGGTAGTCAATCCACATAACGCTCTTTTCTTGCTGGACGACCCCTTGCGGCTGTAACTTCCGCGCACCGGTCAAGGGAGACGGCGTCATGGCCTTCAAGCTCAACGTCAACGGCAAGGTCATGGAGGCCGATGTCGACGCGGACACGCCGCTCCTCTGGACGTTGCGTGACACGCTCGGGATCACCGGTCCGAAGTTCGGCTGCGGCATCGGCGCCTGCGGCGCCTGCACCGTGCACATCGACGGCAAGCCGGTCAGAAGCTGCACCCGGCCGGTCTCGACGGTCGGCGCCGGGGCGATCACCACCATCGAGGCGATGGAGAACCATCCGATCGGCAAGAAGGTGCAGGCCGCCTGGATGGACCTCGACGTGGCCCAGTGCGGCTACTGCCAGCC
>NZ_SSMZ01000324.1 GCF_004799395.1 Phenylobacterium sp. | reverse complement strand
AGGAAGCCGTAGAGCACGCCGCCTTCGTCGCGCAGGTAGATGTCGTAGGCGACATTGTTGCTGACGTTGCTCGGCGTTCCGAAGTTCCCGACGTCGGCGCCGGAATCGAAGCCCACATGGGCGGTCGGCGCTCCGTAATCGGCGTCGAGAACGCCGTCGACCGTGATGCCCGCGTGGGCGGACGTGGCGATGGCGGCGGTCGCGACCGCGGCGATAAGCAATTTCTTCAAGATCAGCCCCCTGCAGGATTTTACATCATAAGAAATCCATAGGACCCGAATCCGCAACTTGCCCTAGCGGCTTCCCCTCAGGGGGGAGTTTTTCGGATTTTCCGCTGGAAAATTAGGCGCCTAGTAGCGCTGCTCCACCGGAGCCACGCCCCACTTGGGCGGTGGTGGTACGTAGGCGCGGAAGGCTTCCAGCGCCTCGGCCGTGGTATCGGCGTAGACCAGCATGTCGACGTACTGCTGCGCCAGGAAGCCCTTGTCAGCCATCTGCTGCACGGTGGCCCGCAAGGGATCGTAGTAGCCGCTGACGTTGACGAAGCCGCAGGGCTTGGCGTGGAAGCCCAGCAGCGCCCAGGTCCACTGTTCGAAAATCTCCTCGAAGGTGCCCGGGCCGCCGGGCAGGCAGAGGAAGCCGTCGGCGAGCTCCGCCATGGCCCATTTGCGTTCGTGCATGGAGTTGACGACGCGCAGTTCGGTCAGGCCCGTGTGGCCGATCTCCTGGTTCACCAGGTCGGCGGGCATCACGCCGATCACCTTGCCGCCGGCCGCCAGGGCCGCGTCGGCGACCGCGCCCATCAGCCCGACCTTGCCGCCGCCGTAGACCAGCGTCAGGCCCGCGCGCGCGATCAGGGTCCCGGCCGTGACGGCTTCGGCTTGGAAGGCCGGATCATTGCCGGGCGCCGAACCACAATAGATACAGAGGCTGTTCACGGGGCGTCGTTCCGCCGTCTGGGAGAGGAATTGGAGGGGCGCTCCAATAGGCCGATTGCGCGCTTCTGTCACGGGGCGGCTGGCCTACCGGCATTTCGCCCGCTACATAGCATTTTACGGTCTGCCAAACTGGGGGGCCGGGCGTCCCAAAAAACGGGGCGGATAAGGCACTCTATCTCGGTTAGGTCAGGCGAATGGCGAGCGGCACGGTCAAGTGGTTCAATACCGCTAAAGGCTTTGGTTTCATCCAACCGGACGACGGCGGAAGTGACGTCTTCGTCCATATTTCTGCGGTCGAGCAGGCAGGCCTTCGCGGTCTGAATGAAGGCGATCTGGTCAATTTCGAACTCGAGCAGGACCGACGGTCCGGCAAGCTTTCGGCAGGCCAGCTGGTCGTCACCGGCCAGGGCGCGGCCCCTCCGCGCAGCGGCGGCGGCGGCGGCGGCGGCTTTGACCGTCCGCGCGGCGGCGGCGGCGGCGGCGGCTTTGACCGCCCGCGCGGCGGCGGCTTCGGCGGTGGCGGTGGCGGTGGCGGTGGCGGTGGCGGCGGTGGCGGACGTCCGGCGGGCGATCCGGCCGGGGCCGGCGCTGGCACGGTGAAGTGGTTCAACCCGACCAAGGGTTTCGGCTTCATCCAGCCTGAAGACGGCGGCCAGGACGTGTTCGTGCACATCTCGGCGGTCGAGCAGGCCGGCCTGCGCGGCCTGAACGAAGGCCAGCATGTCGCCTATGACCTCGAAGCGGACCGTCGCAGCGGCAAGACCTCCGCGACCAATCTTCGGGTCAACGACTAAGCTCTCTCAGCGCCTCCCCTACCCTCGCGGCGGGGGAGGTTGCAACGTCTAGAACAACCCCGCCGTCAGGTTGATGGTGAGGGCCACGATGATCGTGTTGAAGGCGAAGGCCACCAGGCAGTGGACGGTCCCGAGCCGGCGCAGGCCTTTTGACGTGATATTGGCGTCCGCCGTCGCGCAGGCCACCCCGATAACCACTGAAAAATACAGGAAATCCCAATAGTCGGGCGGCTCGTGCCCGGGGAACTCGATGCCCTCGGCGTCGGCCGCGCCGTC
>NZ_SSMZ01000323.1 GCF_004799395.1 Phenylobacterium sp. | reverse complement strand
CCTGAAGGGCAAAGAGGTGGTCTTCGAGGTCAAGGTGAAGGACGTGAAGGGTCCGGTCGATGCGCCGGCCGACGACGCTTTCGCCGAGCGCCTGGGCATCGAGAATCTGGAAAAGCTGCGCGAGCTCTTGAAGGGCAATCTCGAGAAGGAATACGCCGGCGCCAGCCGCTTCAAGCTGAAGCGCGCGCTGCTGGACCAGCTGGACACCAAGCACGACTTCCCGCTGCCGCCGAAGATGGTCGAGGCTGAGTTCGCCGCCATCTGGCAGCAGGTCCAGCAGGACAAGGAAGCCGGCGAGCTGCCGCCGGAAGACGCCAAGAAGCCCGAGGAGAAGCTGCGCGAAGAGTACCGCAAGATCGCCGAGCGCCGGGTGCGCCTGGGCCTGGTGTTGGCAGAGATCGGCCGCGCCAACAATGTCCAGATCACCGAGCAGGAGCTGGGCGAGGCCATGCGCACCGAGGCCATGAAGTATGGCCCCCAGGCGCAGCAGGTGTTCGACCTCTTCCGCCAGAACGCCAATGCCCAGGCGCAGCTGCGCGCCCCCCTCTTCGAAGACAAGGTGGTCGACCTGATCGTCGAGAAGGCCAAGGTGAAGGACACCAAGGTCTCCAAGGAAGAGCTGATGAAGGACGACGAGCTGCCGGAAGGGTACGGCGACGACGAGGCTCCCAAGCCCGCAAAGAAGGCCACGGCCAAGAAGAAGGCTGACTGAGGCCCGCCTCTCACACCGCTCATCCCCGCGTCGGCGGGGATCCAAGCTGACTTGAATATCGAAAAGGCGCCTCGGACTTAGGTCTGGGGCGCCCCTTACAGCCCGCGCAGGTGCTGCAGCAGTTCTGTGTTCTCCACCCGGGCCCGGCGTTCGTTGATTTCCTGGAACAGGCTGGAGGCGATGATCTCGTCGTCATGCGGATGCGGCGGAAGGTTGAGGGACTCCGGCGCAGGGACGACGTCGTGAGGCGTGGTCATTCGGCTTCTCCCAGACCCTGCCGACCGCAGGGCGCTCCCGGCGTTAAGTTACCATTAAGCAATGACGTGGCTTGCGAGAAAAGCTGGGCGCGCGCTCACGTTCGCTTGAGGCGCGAGCGACCACGGGTCCGGGCATGATTTTCGCCGCTTTGGCCCGTGTCGTGCGTGAAATCACCGATCAACGATCAGGAATGGGCTTGGCTTGACCGGCGAACGGGGCCTAACCTGACAGAAGAACGCCGCGTTGTGACGGCCAAAGCCCCTCCCAAGCCTCGCGTCTGACGCCCTTGGGTCCGACTTGCCGCCGCGAGAGTAGAGCGTCGCGGGAAGGGACTTGAGGTTTTGCAACGTACCAGCGCGTGGACTCCCGACTACTTCCACAAAGTCGTCGATTGCCAGTTTGCCTGTCCCGCCCACACCCCGGTGCCGGAGTACATCCGCCTGATCGCCGACGGGCGCTACTCCGACGCCTACATGGTCAATTGGCAGTCCAATGTGTTTCCCGGGATCCTGGGCCGCACGTGCGACCGCCCCTGTGAACCCGCCTGCCGGCGAGGACGCGTCGAGGAGGAGCCGGTTGCTATCTGCCGGCTGAAGAGGGTCGCGGCCGACAACAAGGACGACGTCTCCGCCCGCATGCCCGCGCCGGCGGCGAAGACCAACGGCAAGCGGGTGGCCATGGTGGGGGCCGGACCCGCCTCGCTGACGGTGGCCCGCGACCTGGCGCCCCTCGGCTACGAGATCACCATTTTCGACGGCGACGCCAAGGCGGGCGGCATGATCCGCAGCCAGATTCCGCGTTTCCGCCTGCCGGAAGAAGTGATCGACGAGGAGGTGGGCTACATCACCGGCCTTGGCATGAACCTGAGGCTCGGCGAGCGGATCGACAGCCTGAAGGCGCTTTTGACCGAAGGCTACGATGCGGTCTTCATCGGGTCCGGCGCCCCGCGCGGCCGCGACCTGGACATCCCCGGACGCGAGGAAGCCCGCGCCAACATTCACATCGGCATCGACTGGCTGTCGAGCGTCTCGTTCGGCCATATCGCGAAGATCGGCAAGCGCGTGATCGTGCTGGGCGGCGGCAACACCGCCATGGACTGCTGCCGCACCTCGCGCCGGCTTGGCGGCGAGGACGTCAAGGTGATCGTCCGCTCCGGCTACGAGGAGATGAAGGCCAGCCCCTGGGAGAAGGAAGACGCCGTCCACGAGGACATCCCGATCATCAACTTCCGGGTGCCCAAGGCCTTCACGCACGAAGGCGGCAAACTCACCGGCGTCACCTTCGAGGTGGTCGAGGCGCAGTACGACGACAAGGGCCGCCGCCGGCTGGTGGCCTCCGGAGCGCCGGACGAGCACTACGAATGCGACGCCGTGCTGGTGGCGGTCGGTCAGGAGAACGCCTTCCCCTGGATCGAGCGCGACCTGGGCCTGGAGTTCGACGAGTGGGATGTGCCGAACGTCGACCCGATCACCATGCGCGGCGGAATCCCCAACGTCTTCTTCGGCGGCGATGCGGCCTTTGGGCCGAAGAACATCATCTGGGCCGTCGCCCACGGCCACGACGCGGCGATCTCGATCGACAGGTTCTGCAAGGGCGAGGACGTGGCCGACCGGCCGCCGCCGGAGTTTTCGCTGATCAGCCAGAAGATGGGCATCCACGAGTGGAGCTACGACAACGACATCGCCAATGACCGCCGTTACCGCGTGCCACTGCGCGAGAAGGCCGTGGCGCTGAAGAACGTGAAGATGGAGGTCGAGCTCGGGTTCGATCGGGAGACCGGCTACAAGGAAGCCGAGCGCTGCCTGAACTGCGACGTGCAGACCGTCTTCGCCGACAATCTCTGTATCGAGTGCGACGCCTGCGAGGACATCTGTCCGGTCGACTGCATCACCTTCACCAAGGAGACCGATGAGGCGGACCTGCGCACGCGGCTCAAGGCCCCGGCGCTGAACCTCACCCAGGACCTCTATGTCTCCGGCGCGCTCAAGACCGGCCGGGTGATGGTCAAGGACGAGGACGTCTGCCTGCACTGCGGGCTCTGCGCCGAACGCTGTCCGACCGGGGCCTGGGACATGCAGCGGTTCACCCTTGAAATGACGCACGCGGGGGCGGCATGCCAATCTCGGTGAAAGCGGGCTCGGTGAAAGCGGGCTCGGTGAAGGCGGCCCCGGTGACCGTCAACGACTTCGTGGTGAAATTCGCCAATGTGAACGGGTCCGGATCGGCCAGCGCCAACGGCATGTTCGCCAAGTCGATCCTGCGGATGGGCGTGCCGGTGGCGGCGCGCAACATCTTCCCGTCCAACATCCAAGGTCTGCCCACCTGGTTCGAGGTGCGGATCACCGAGGCCGGGCATCTGGGCCGCCGCGGCGGCGTCGACCTGATGGTCGCCATGAACCCGCAGACCTGGGACAAGGACCTGGCCGAGATCGAGGCGGGTGGCTTCCTGTTCTACGATTCCACCAAACCCCTGCCGCCGGGCAAGTTCCGCGACGACATCACCGTGCTGGGCGTGCCGCTGACGGCGATGTGCAACGACCGCTACCAGCTGCCGCGCGAACGGCAGTTGTTCAAGAACATCGTCTATGTGGGCGCGCTCGCCGCCCTGCTGGGCATCGACCCGGCGGTGATCGAGCAACTGCTGGCCGAGCAGTTCGCCGGTCGCCAGAAGCTGATCGACGCCAACGTCGAGGCCCTGCACATGGGCGCGACCTACGTCGGCGAGCGCCTGGAGCCGATCCGCCTGCAGGTCCGCAAGGCCGACAAGGTGGGCGAGCGCATCTACGTCGAGGGCAACGCCGCCTCGGCGCTCGGCGCGGTCTATGGCGGGGCCACGGTCTGCGCCTGGTATCCGATCACGCCGTCGACGTCGCTGGCCGAGGCTTTCACCGGCTATTGCGAAGACCTGCGCACGGATCCGGACGGCAAGGCGCGCTACGCCATCGTCCAGGCCGAGGACGAGATCGCCTCCATCGGCATCGTGGTGGGCGCCGGTTGGAACGGCGCACGGGCCTTCACCTGCACATCAGGGCCGGGCATCTCGCTGATGACCGAGTTCATCGGCCTTTCCTACTTCGCCGAGATCCCGGCGGTCATCTTCGACGTGCAGCGCGGCGGGCCCTCCACCGGCATGCCAACCCGCACCCAGCAGGCCGACCTGATCGGCGCCGCCTACGCCAGCCACGGCGACACCAAGCACCCCATGCTGCTGCCCTGCGATCCGGGCGAGTGCTTCGAGATGGGGGCCCTGGCCTTCGACCTCTCGGATCGGCTTCAGACCACGATCTTCGTCATGCTCGACCTCGACATCGGCATGAACGAGTGGCTGTGCAGACCCTTCGCCTGGGATGACGCCAAGAGCCTCGACCGCGGCAAGGTGATGACCGCCGAGATGCTGGAGGCGGGCGTCGATTTCGGCCGCTACAAGGACGTGGACGGTGATGGCATCCCGTACCGCACCTATCCGGGCGTGCACCCCTCCAAGGGCGCCTATTTCACCCGCGGCACCTCGCGCAATCCCTACGCCCGCTATTCGGAAGAGGGCGCGGTCTACGTCGACAACATGCAACGCCTGCTGCGCAAGTTCGAAAGCGCCAAGGCGCTGATCCCGGCGCCGGTGGCGCGGCCCGCCAAGCGCAAGACGACCGATGGGGTGATCTACTTCGGCTCCACGACGCCCTCGATGCACGAAGCCCTGGAGGCGCTGGAAGGGCAGGGCCGCCATCTGGACGCCTTGCGGGTCCGCGGCTTCCCGTTCAGCGACGACGTCTATGATTTCGTCGCCGCGCACGAACGGGTCTTCGTGGTCGAGCAGAATCGCGACGGTCAACTCAGGACCCTGCTGATGAACGAGGGCGAGATCGACCCGGCCAAGCTCGTTCCGGTGCTGCACTACGACGGCACGCCGATCACCGCGCGGTTCATCGCCGGCGAGATCGGGCAATTGCTGGCCCTCGGCCAGATCGAGGCGGCGGAATGACCTACATCCTGAAGCCCCAGCTGCATCATCCCAAGCTGGCGACCAACAACCTGGGCTTCACCCGCCGAGACTATGAGGGCTCGGTCTCCACCCTGTGCGCCGGCTGCGGCCACGACTCGATCTCCTCGGCGATCATCCAGGCGGTGTTCGAGCTGGAGCTGCCGCCACACCGCATCGCCAAGCTGTCGGGTATCGGCTGTTCGTCGAAGACCCCGGACTACTTCCTGGGCGCGAGCCATGGGTTCAACACCGTCCACGGGCGCATGCCGTCGGTGCTGACAGGTGCAAATCTTGCCAACAAGGATTTGATCTACCTCGGGGTTTCCGGTGACGGGGACTCGGCGTCGATCGGCCTCGGCCAGTTCGCCCACGCCGTGCGGCGCGGCGTCAACATGCTCTACATCGTGGAAAACAACGGGGTCTATGGCCTGACCAAGGGCCAGTTCTCCGCCACCTCCGACAAAGGCTCGAAGTCAAAGAAGGGCGTGGTCAACCACGACGCCGGCATCGACCTGGTGGGCGTGGCCCTGCAGCTGGGCGCCACTTTCGTCGGCCGCTCGTTCAGCGGCGACAAGGATCAGCTCGTGCCGCTGATCAAGGCGGGCCTGGCGCACAAGGGCGCGGCGTTCATCGACGTGATCAGCCCGTGCGTGCAGTTCAACAATCACGTCGGCTCGACCAAGAGCTTCGACTATGTGCGCGAGCACAACGAGGCGGTGAACCGGCTGGACGTGATCCCGCCGCGTGCGCCGATCCACGTGGACTACGCGCCGGGCGAGACAGTGATGGTCACCCAGCACGACGGCTCAATCCTGTCCCTGCACAAGCTGGCCGAGCTCTACGATCCCAGCGACCGGGCCCAGGCGCTGGGCTTCCTGCAGTCGAAGCAAGCCAAGGGCGAGATCGTCACGGGCCTGCTCTATGTCGACCCGCAGGCCGGCGACCTGCACGAGGCGCTGGATACGGTGGATACGCCGCTGAACGCGCTGGCCGGCGATGCTCTGACGCCCGGCTCGACAGCGCTGGCGAAGATCAACGCCGGGCTGCGCTGAACGCTATTGCGGGACCGCTTCGGTCGGGACCTTGGGCGGGATGATCCCGGTTCCGTCCAGGCTGGCGCCATCGAACCGGGTCGGCAGCATCCGTCCGCCCGGCAGCTCCAGAGCAGCGAGGTCGGCGCCCACCATGTTGGCGTGGGCAAGCTTGGCCCCTACGAAGGACGCGCCGCGCAGGTCGGCGCCGCGGAAATTGGCGTGCCGCAGGTCCGCGCCATCGAAGACCGCGCCCTGCAGCTGACTGCGGGAGAAATCCACGGAGACCCCGATCGCATTGGGCGCTGCGAGGCCGCCGAGGAGCCGGTCGCGGAACGCTCCGGCCACAACCCGCAAGTCGAGGTCGTCGAGGTGACCGCGTTCGCCGCGCGCCCCACCGGTCTCGACCCACTGCTGGGCCGCGTCGAGGATGGCCTTGATGTCGCCGGCGGCGCCGAACGCCGCCGGGGTCGCGTCCATGACGCAGCCTTCCAGGTTTTCCAGCGGCAGGTTCAGGCTGGCGATATCCACGCCGGTAAGGATCGCGCCGCGCAGCGACGCGCCGTCCAGCCGCGCGCCATGCAGGTCCGCGCCGGCCAGGTTGGCGTCGGTGAAATTGGCGTTGCGCAGGTTGGCGTTGCGCAGCTTCGCCCCGCGCAGGGAGCAGTTGGTGAAGTCCACGCCCTGGGCCACCAGATCGTCCATTCGCGCCCTATCGAGGGTCGAGCCCTGAATGCGCGCCCATTCGCTGATCGAGCCCACGCCGCGCGGGCCGTCGGTGGACACCAACATGGCGGCGCGCAGGTCGGCTTCCTCAAGGATCGCGCCTGCGAGCTGCGCCCCGCCCAGGGTCACGCCCCGCAGGTCCGCCCAGCGCAGGTTGGCCCGCCGAAAGTCGCAGCGGATCAGAGTGGCGCAATAGAAGACCGCCCGCGTCAGGTCCGAGCCCGCGAAGGTGCTGCCGCAGAGGTCCGAGCCGGTGAAGTCGATGTCCATCAGCCGGCGGTGATCGCAGCGCATCTGCTGGGCGACCACGTAGCGCGGCGCCTCGCGCCCCACGCCCATGCGAAGCGTTATGAACCGCTCATGGCCGCGGATCATCGAGGCGAACTCCGTCGCATCGATTTGGCGCGGGCGCGGGGTCAAGGGGGCGCGGACGACCATGGACATGGCGCTGTTGTGCCCTAGCTTGACTAATCCAAGGTCAAAGCCTGCGACAAAACGTGAGAATTCTCGGTCCTCGGCTTATCTGCCAGGCCCCTGGCAAGGGACGCCATCCGCGCCGGGCTGCGATAGGCTTTCAGCAGGCGGCGGCGTCGATTCGAGGGGGCAAATGCGACCGATAGCAATCCTGGGGGCGTGCGCTCTGATCTCGCTGGCCGGCCCGGCGTTCGCCGCGCATCGGGCCGCCACCGACGTGCGGCAGGTCCTGCCCGATACGCTGACGCCGTCGCACTACGATCTGAAGCTCACCCCTGACGCCGAACACCTGACCTTCAGGGGCGTGGTGACGGTTGCCGGCGTCGCAGCGAAGGCCGGCCGCACGGTGGTGCTCAACGCCAAGGGGCTCACCCTCGACGGTGTGGACCTGGATGGGCGCAAAGCGGCCTCTATCCGCCTGGACGACAAACTCGGCCGCGCGACCCTGACCTTCGCCGAACCCTATGCCGCAGGCCGCCACAGCCTGCAGGTCGCCTACCACGGGCCGATCACCTCGAAGGGCACGCTGGGGTTCTTCGCCATGGATTACGACAGTCCGGCGGGCAAACGGCGCACCCTCGCCACGAACTTCGAGCCGGCTGAAGCCCGCCGGCTGCTGCCCTGCTGGGATGAGCCTGGCAAGAAGGCGACCTTCACGGTGACGGTTGACGCGCCGGCGGACCGGATGGCGGTCTCCAACATGCCGGTGGCGGAGACGACCCCGCTGGCGGGCGGCTTGCAGCGCGTGCGCTTCGCCGAGACGCCGAAGATGTCGACCTATCTGCTGTTCCTGGGGGTCGGCGACTTCGAGCGGGTCCACCAGACGGTCGATGGCGTCGAGGTGGGCGTTGTGTTCAAGCGGGGCGACGAGCGCAAGGCGGCCTATGGCCTGAGCCAGGCGGTGGCCTTGCTGCACTACTACAACGGCTATTTCGGCGTGCGATTCCCCTTGCCCAAGCTCGACCTGGTCGCTGCGCCCGGCGAGATCGCCGGCGGCTCGATGGAGAACTGGGGGGCGATCTTCTACTCGCAGGATCATTTGCTGTTCGATCCGGCGTCATCGACGGAGCGCGAACGCCAGCAGGTGTTCCTCGTGGTCAGCCACGAGATGGCCCACCAGTGGTTCGGCGACCTGGTGACCATGGCCTGGTGGGACAACCTCTGGCTCAACGAGGGCTTCGCGCGTTGGATGCAGACCCATGCGGCCGACGCCCTGCACCCGGAATGGAAGACCGGACTGCAGGCGGCCGCCATCTTCGAGGGTGGGAAACACGCCGACGCTCAGGTGACGACGCACCCGGTGCTGCAGCCGATCGGCAGCGCCGAGCAGGCGGCCGAAGCCTTCGACCAGATCACCTACGACAAGGGCGCGGCGGTGATCACCATGCTGGAAGCCTATGTCGGGGCCGACGCCTTCCGCGACGGGGTGCGCCGCTACATGAAGGCGCACGCCTTCGGCAATACCGTTGACAACGATCTCTGGAGCCAGGTGCAGGCGGCGGCCGGGAAACCGGTGCGGGATATCGAGCACGACTTCACCCGCCAGGCAGGCGTGCCGCTGGTGCGGGTGACGGCGGAAAAGGCGGGCGTGCGCCTGACGGAAGGCCGGTTCGCGGAGGATCCGGACAGTCTGAAGGGCGTGGCCGCCACCCATTGGCGGATTCCTCTGGCCGTTGCGGGCGCGGGAAAGCCGCCGACGACCTTGATTCTGACGGACGCCGCCGCGGTCCCGGGCCAGGCGCCGCTGGTGAACGCCGGCGGCATGGCCTACGCCCGGGTGGCCTATCCCAGCGCGCAGGCCCAGGCCTTGGCGCAGCGCCTCGGGTCCCTTTCGGCGATGGACCAGATCAACCTGATGAACGACGCCTCGGCGCTCGGTGGATCCGGCTACGCGCCGGCCAGCGTGGTTCTGGACTTCATGGCCAGGCTGCCCGCCGACGCCGATCCGGTGGTTTGGACGCGGGCCGTGTTCCTGCTGCATGTGATCGACGACGGCTATCGGGGTCTGCCAGGACAGGCTGCGTTCCATCGTGAGGCCCTGCGGTTGATTGCGCCCCTTGCGAAACGGCTGGGGACCGCGCCGACGCCGGGCGAAGCGTCCAACGTGACCACCTTGCGCGCCACCGTCTGGGGGGGCCAGGCGCGGTTCGGCGACGGCGAGGCGCTCGCCCGCGCGAAGTCCATCTTCAGCTCCGGACAAGGCTCGATCGCCGAGCAGCGGGCGGCCCTGGGCATCGTCGCCGAGGCGGCCGATGCGACGACGTTCGACGCGCTCCTGGTCCGCGCCCATGACACCAAGGACCCGCAGGAGAAGGGCCGCATCCTGCGCGCCATGGCGGCGGCCGCCGATCCTGACCTCTCGTCGCGGATCGTCGGGATCGCGCTCGGTTCCGAGGCGCCCGCCGGCTCGGCGCCGCAGTTGCTGTCGATCGCCGGGGACAACAATCCAGACGCGGTCTGGGAGGCGCTTCGATCGCATCTCGGCAAGGATGGCCTGCCGATGGACGAGCAGACCGCCTGGGAGGTGGTCTCCGATATCGCGGCGGGGTCGGCGGATCCGAAGCGCATCGCCGACATCCGCGCCTATGGCGAGGCGGTGATCCCCGCGGATGCGCGGCGGCCGGTGGAGTCCGCCGTGGGTTCGATCAAGCTGAACCAGCGGATCAGGGCCAAGGCGATCCCCGACATCGATCGCTGGCTTGCCGCCCATGGCGCGGGTTGACGCTGGACGGCGGCGTCCGTCGGACCGGCGGTCGGATTAAGCCTTCGCCAGTTCGCCGACGACGAAGGCGTCTTCGCCGTCGCGGACCAGGCCCTCAAGCACCTCGGGCAGCTCGTGCGGGTCGACGATCAGCATCAGGCCGACGCCACAGTTGAAAGTGCGGCGCAGCTCGAGGTCCGAAACGCCGCCAACCTCCTGCAGCCAGCCGAACACCGGCGGCGGGACCCAGGCGTTCCAGTCGAAGCGGGCGACCAGGCCATCGGCGATAGCGCGCGGCGGGTTTTCGATCAGGCCGCCGCCGGTGATGTGCGCCAGGCCCTCAATGCGGCCGGCCTTCAGGTGCGGCAGGACGGTCTTCACATAGATCCTGGTGGGGGCGAGCAGGGCTTGGGCCAAGGTCTTGCCGTCCTCGAAGGGTGCGGCCGCGTCCCAGGCCAGGCCGGACCGCTCGACGATGCGACGGACCAGGGAGTAGCCGTTCGAGTGCGGGCCGCTCGATCCGAGTCCCACCAGGATGTCGCCTGGCTTCTGGCGGTCCAGGCGGGGCAGCACCTTGTCGCGGTCAACGGCCCCGACACAAAAGCCGGCCATATCGTAGTCGCCCTCGGCGTACATGCCCGGCATCTCGGCGGTCTCGCCGCCCACCAGGGCGCAATTGGCCTGGCGGCAACCCTCGGCGATGCCGGCGACCACGGCCGCGGCGGCGTCCACGTCGAGCTTGCCGGTGGCGTAATAGTCGAGGAACATCAGGGGCTCGGCGCCCTGGGCCAGCAGGTCGTTGACGCACATGCCCACGAGATCGATGCCCACCGTGTCGTGGATGCCGGTCTCGATCGCCACCTTC
>NZ_SSMZ01000322.1 GCF_004799395.1 Phenylobacterium sp. | reverse complement strand
GCAGTTCGACCCGGTGGGCAAGGCCAGCTTCACGTCCTCCTGCGACATCGCCAAGAGCGTGCTGGCCAACGCCGGGGTTTCCTACATCAACGAGGCCGGACAGCCGGGGCAGCTAGCCATTGTGCGCGTCGGGATGGCCACCATTCCCTCGCTCGACGCGCGCGACGCGCCCAAGGACGTCGCCAAGGCGATCAAGGCGACGGTCGAGGGCCATATTAAAGAGGGCCTGACACGCGCCGGCTATCCGGCAAAGGCCGATCCAAAGCGGATGAACCTGCCGGGCGCCTTCGGGGTGCTGATGATTTTCGTGGTGGCGTCTACGGCGCTGTTCGGGCCGATCGCGGCCTTCCTGGTGGAGCTGTTCCCGACGCGGATCCGCTACACGGCGCTCTCGTTGCCCTACCATATCGGCACCGGCTGGGTGGGCGGCTTCGTGCCCTTCACCGCCTTCGCCATCGTCGCGTCGGTGGGCAATATCTATTCCGGGCTCTGGTACCCGTTCGTGTTCACGGCGATCGCGTGCGCGACCTGCCTGTTCCTGGTGCCGGAGACGGTCGGGCGGCCGCTGGACGTCTAGCGGGCGACCAGCCGCAAGGCCTCCGCAACCGCGGGCCGCCGCAGGCCGGCCAGGGCTGCCGACAGGCGGGCTTTGCCGTAGGTCGCGCGGTCTTCCCAGGCCTGCAGACTGAAGACGCCGGCGCCCAAGCCCTCGCGAAGCGAAGCGAGACTGGGGCCGGCCAGAGTGCGGTCGGCCAGCACGACGCTGGGCTGCTCCGACGCGACCGCGTTGAGAAACATCACCCCGTAGAAGAGGTGATTGACCTGGCGCATCAGTTCGAAGCGGGCCCGTTCCTGCGGCCCAGGCGGCGCCCCGAAGTAGGTGGCGAGAAGAGCCTCTTCAGCCTCGGCGTCTCGCGCGAACCAGTTGGCGACACCGGCCAGGTCCACATACCGGTCCGCGAGGAAAGCCGACTCCCAGTCGATCAACCAGAGCCGGGCGCCATCGCATAGGACGTTGCCGGGATTGAGGTCGTTGTGGCTGGAAACCCAGTCGCCGGGCGCCGTGCGATAGCCCGCCCGCAACGCCGTGTAGCGCTCGTACAGTTCTGCGGTCGCCGCCGGCTCCAGAAGCTCGCGCTGCCGGAACAGGTCAAGCAGGGCGTCCATGCCGTCCAGAAAGTCGACCAACGGCGGAAAGGCCTTGGTCTGATGCAGCAGGCGCACCGCCCGAGCCAGTTCGACGATGAGCGCGTGGCCACCCTCCGGATAGTCGAGGGCCGGCGACCGAGGCGCGATGAAGTCCATGATCACCACGCCCTCGTCCGGGTCGGCGTACCGTACGCCCGGCGCCAGGAAGGCCTGGGCGGCGATGCGCATGCAGCCATAGCCGCGGATCGGATCACGGAAGGCGTCGCGCGCCCTTTCGATCCGCAGCACATAGGCGATCCCGCCCACCCGGATACGCCAAAGCGCGGCCCCCGAAAGGCCGCCCGACATCGGAACGGCGCCATCGAGCTCGGTCGTGCCGAAGGCTGCCTTGAGGGCGCGCTCGACCGCGGGACGGTCGGTTTCTGGAATAGGGGACAAGGCGCGGCTCCAACGAGCGCCGCTTTTTACCCGGATTAAATTCCGAGTCAATAACATCCGGGTATATATGGCGAGGGGCGTCAGCCCGCGATAGGCAGGACCTCGGTGTCGACGCCGGCGGCCGCCAGCGCAGTCTGCTCGCTTCGCCAGGCCGGGCCGGTCACCAGGCGCGCCACCCGCAGGCCCTGGGCCGTCAGTTCCGCCAGGCGCGCCGCCGTCTGGGGCCCCGGGCGTTCAGCGTCCCGGCGGGCCAGCGCCAGGATGTCCGGATGCGCGGCCTCGTCGCAGACCAGCACGTCGGCGGCGGCCAGGGCGCGGGCGGCCTTCAGGGTCAAGAGGTCGGCTGGCCCCCGCGCGTCGATGAACTGCACCATGCCGGCGCCCGGCTCGTCCCGCGCCAGGGCCTCCCGGAGCAGGGTCGCGGCGAGCGCCTTGTCGCCGCGCAAGGCGGCCTCAGCCGCCGGGCCGGTCAGCGCCGCGCGCAGGAAGGCGCGCCGGCGATGGGGCTCCGGCAGGGCGCGGCGCACCTCGTCCTGCATCCCGGCGAACAGCGCCGCCACGTGACCCGCGCCGGGCGGCACACGGGCCTCGATATCGTGGCGCAGCAGGGTCGCCAGCATCGGCGAGGCGCCCCCGGTGCCGATGGCCGCAACCACCTCACCGCGGTCGATCAGCGCCGGCGTGGTGAAGTCGCAGAGCGCCGGGCGGTCGACGACGTTGACCGGCACATGCGCCGCCCGGGCCGCTCCGGCGGCGGCCGCAGCGAAGGCGTCGTCGTCGGTGGCGATGAAGGCCAGCGCGGCGCCGGCGTAGGCGTCGGGCTTCAGCGCCGCCTCACCCTCCAGTCGCCGGATGATCGCCGGGGAGCCCGCGAACAGCCGGAGCTTGGCCTCGGCCGCCTCGCCGGTCCCGGCTACGACGACGGTCTTGCCGGACAGCGGATAGAAGGCGGGGAAGGCGTCCATGGGCGGTCGATAGATAGCCGACGTCGGCCGCACAAGCCACGGCGAGCGCATTTACCCTGCGGTCTGAACATTGTTAGGATGTATGGCGGACCCGCCCGGAAGGACCCCCTCATGACTGCGACGCTGAACGTGAACGGCAAGACCGTTACGGTGGAGGCGACGCCGGAGACGCCGCTCTTGTGGGTGCTGCGCGATGAGCTGGGCCTGACCGGAACCAAGTATGGCTGCGGCATTGCCCAGTGCGGCGCCTGCACGGTGCTGGCGGACGGCCAGCCTATTCGGTCCTGTTCGACACCCATCGCGGCGCTGGCCACGGCCAAGATCACAACCGTCGAGAGCCTGGGCGGGAACCACCCCCTGCAGGTCGCGTGGGTGAAGAACGACGTGCCGCAGTGCGGCTATTGCCAGTCCGGCCAGCTGATGAGCGCTTCGGCGCTGCTGGCCACCAAGCCCAAGCCCACGGACGCCGAGATCGACGCGGCGATGAACGGCAACATCTGCCGCTGCGGCACCTACCAGCGCATCCACGCCGCCATCAAGGAAGCCTCCGGTCAGCCGGCCTCGCAGCCCATCGCGGCCAAGGCCTGAGAGAGATCGCCATGAACCAGCTTCTCAAGGGCCTGAAGACCGTCGAACCTGTCCCGACGCGGCGCCAGGCGCTGGGAATCGGCGCGACCCTGGCCGGCGGCGTCCTGCTGATCGGCTGCTCGCCCCAGAATATCGGCAAGATCATGAGCGTCGGCGCGCCGCACGACTTCGGCGCCTTCGGCCCGTTCATCAAGATCGCCGCCGACGGGACCGTGACCGTGGTCTCCAAGCACATCGAGTTCGGCCAGGGCAACCACGCCGGCCTGGCCGCCATCGCCGCCGAGGAGATGGACGCGGACTGGGACAAGGTGAAGGTCGAGCAGTCGCCGGCCAACGCCTCGGTCTACGCCAACACCAGCTTCGGCATGCAGGGCACCGGCGGCTCCTCGGCGATCTCCAACAGCTGGATGCAACTGCGCAACGCCGGCGCGGCCGCCCGGGCCATGTTCGTTCAGGCCGCGGCGACCACCTGGAGCGTTCCGGCCGGCGAGGTCTCGGTAAAGGACGGCGTCGTCAGCCACGCGGCCGGCGGCAAGCAGGCCCACTTCGGCGAACTGCTGGACGCGGCGGCCAAGGTCGCGCCGCCCCAGAAGCCGGCGCTGAAGGACCCCAAGGCCTTCACCCTGATCGGCACGGACCGCGTCCGGCGCAAGGACTCCGCGGCCAAGGCCAGCGGGACCGCGCGCTTCACCCAGGACGTCCACCTGCCGAACATGCTGACCGCCATGGTGGCGCACGCCCCGAAGTTCGGAGCCAAGGTCGCCAGCTTCGACGCGACCGCGACGAAGAAGGTCCCTGGCGTGGTGGATGTCTTCCAGATCCCCACCGGCGTGGCCGTGGTCGCCAAGACCACCTACGCCGCGCGCCAGGGCCGCGACGCCCTGGTGGTGACCTGGGATGAGACCAAGGCCGAAAAGCGCAGTTCCGACCAGCTCCGCTCCGAGTGGACCACCCTGGCCACCAAGCCTCTGCCGACCGGGGCAAGCCTGAAGTGGTACCCGTTCGAGACCCGCGGCGATGTCGCCCAGGCCGCCTCGTCGCCCGCCGCCGTGGAGGTCAGCTACGACTTCCCGTTCCTGGCGCACGCCGCCATGGAGCCGATGAACTGCGTGGCCATCGTCGATGGCCATCACGCCAAGCTGATCCACGGCTCGCAGATCCCGACCCTGGACCAGCTCAACACCGCCAAGATCGTCGGCGCACTCCCCGGCTCGGTCGAGATCGAGACCCTATTCGCCGGCGGCAGCTTCGGGCGGCGCGCCAACTTCCAGTCCGACTACGTGGCCGAGTGCGTCCACATCGCCAAGCAGGTGGGCAAGGGCCGGCCGGTGAAGCTGGTCTGGACCCGCGAGGACGACATGGCGGCCGGTTACTATCGCCCGATGGTCCACCACGCGGTCCGGGTCAGCGTCGACAAGGACGGCTATCCGGCGACTTGGCGCCACCGCGTGGTCGTCCAGTCGCTCAGCAAGGGCTCGCCGCTCGGCGACCACGGCCTGGACCCGTCCGCGGTCGAGGGCGCGAAGGATTCGCCCTACCTGAAAGCCACGCCGGTGGTCGACGGCCAGGCGATCCATCCCGACGCCGGCGTGCCTGTGCTCTGGTGGCGCTCGGTGGGGGCGACCCACAACGCCTTCGTCATGGAACACACCATCGACCAGCTGGCGAAGGCGGCGGGCAAGGACCCTGTCGATTATCGCCGTGCGCTCTACGCCAAGGCCGGAGCGGACCGCCACCTGGCGGTGCTGAACCTGGCCGCCGCCAAGGCCGGCTGGGGCAGCCCTGCGCCCGCCGGCTGGACCCGCGGCGTGGCCGTGCATGAGAGCTTCGGCTCGGTGGTGGCGCAGGTGGCGGAGGTCAAGCTGGAGAACGGCGAACCGCGCGTTGGCCGCGTGGTCACCGCCATCGACTGCGGCACGGCCATTTCGCCCGACCAGATCGCCGCCCAGATGGAGGGTGGGACCTGCTACGGCCTTTCGGCGGCGCTGTTCGGCCAGATCACCCTGAAGGACGGGGCGGTGCAGGAACGCAACTTCGACGCCTACCGGGTGCTACGCCACAACGAGACGCCGACCGTGGAGACCTACATCGTACCCTCCGGCGCGGCGCCCAGCGGGGTCGGCGAGCCCGGCACGCCGGTCATCGCCCCGGCGGTCGCCAACGCGCTGCTGGCCATGGGCCGGCCCGCCACAACCGGCCTGCCGTTCGTGAAGGCCTAGCGCGCGCCGTCACAAACCGGCTAGGTAAGGCTCAGTCTGAGCATATGGGGTCCATCAAGTGGACGACGCCGGTGCGAGCTTGCAGGCGCAGATGAGCGCCATGGGCCGAGCGGCTCACGAGGCCGCCGTGGCCCTGCGGCTGGCCGACGCCGCGACCCGCAGCCGCGCCATCGCCGCCATGGCCGACGCCATACGCGCCAGCGCCGCCGATATCCTTGCCGCCAACGCCCGCGACACAGCCGCCGCCAAGGCCTCCGGCATGGCGCCCGCCATGGTCGAACGCCTGCTGCTGGACGCCGCCCGCGTCGAGGCCATGGCCAAGGGCTGCGAGACCGTCGCCGCGATCCGCGATCCGCTGGGCGCCGAGCTGGACCGCTGGGACCGGCCCAACGGCCTGGATATCGCCCGGGTCCGCACCCCGATCGGCGTCATCGCCATCATCTACGAGAGCCGCCCCAACGTGACCGCCGACGCCGCAGCGCTCTGCATACGCTCCGGCAACGCGGCGATCCTGCGCGGTGGGTCTGAGTGCCTGGCGTCGAACCTCGCGATCCACGCCGCCGTGGCCCAGGGTCTGGAGGCCGCGGGCCTGCCCAAGGCCTGCGTGCAGATGGTGGCCACCGCCGACCGCGCCGCTGTGGGACTGATCCTCGGCGGACTGGACGGGGCGGTGAGCCTGATCATTCCCCGCGGCGGCAAGAGCCTGGTGGCCCGGGTTCAGGCCGAGGCCCGCGCGCCGGTGCTGGGCCATCTCGAAGGGATCAACCACGTCTTCCTGCACGCCAGCGCTGACCTGGATAAGGCGATCGCCATCGCGGTCAACGCAAAGATGCGCCGCGTCTCGGTCTGCGGCGCGGCGGAGACCCTGCTGGTCGACAGCGCCGACGCCCAGCGCCTGCTGCCGGCGGTCGCCGGCGCCCTGCGCACGGCCGGGTGCGAGCTGCGCGGCGACGCGCGCGCCCGCGCCCTGGTTCCCGACATGGGCGCCGCGACCGACGAGGACTGGTCGACCGAATATCTGGCCCCGATCATCTCCGTCGCGGTGGTCGACGGCGTCGAAGGCGCGGCGGCTCACATCGCCGCCCACGGCTCGGCCCACACTGACGCCATCGTCGCCGAAGACGGCGCGGCGGCCGAGCGGTTCGTGGCGCTGGTGGATTCCGCCATCGTCCTGGTCAACGCCTCGACCCAGTTCGCCGACGGCGCGGAGTTCGGCTTCGGCGCCGAGATCGGCATCGCCACCGACCGCCTGCATGCGCGGGGGCCCGTGGGCGCAGAGCAACTGACGACCTATAAATATGTGGTCCGCGGGACCGGCCAGACGCGTCCCTGACGGGGGACGCCCGGCCGCGCTCAGGCCCGGATTCCATCTGACGCCCGGAATGCGCGTGGGCCTCTACGGTGGCTCCTTCAACCCGGCGCACGAGGGCCACGCCCACGTGGCCGAGACCGCCAAGCGGCGGCTGAACCTTGACCGGGTGATCTGGCTGGTCTCACCGCAGAACCCTCTGAAGTCCCGCCACGAGACCGTCGACCTGGCCGAGCGCATGGCCGGCGCGGCGGCGCTGGCCAAGGGGCCCGGAATGATCGTCTCCGACGTCGAGACGAAGCTGGGCAGCGCCTACACCATCGACACCGTCCGCGCCCTGAAGCGCCGGTTCCCAGGCGTGAAGTTCGTCTGGATCATGGGGGCCGACAGCTTGGCCAGCTTCCACCGCTGGCGCGGCTGGGTGCAGATCATGCGCGAGGTGCCTGTGGCGGTGGTCTCGCGGCCGTGGATCTCGCTGAAGAGCCGGTTTTCGCCGGCGGCGCTGCGCTTCGCCCGCTATCGCCTGCCCTCCACGGCGGCGCTTCGGCTGCCTGACTCGAAGCCGCCGGCCTGGGCCTTCCTGTTCGGGCGGTTCAATTTCCAGAGCTCGACGGCGCTCAGATTACGCCAGGCCGCACTGGCCGCCCGACACAATCTGACAGCGGACAAAGCCGGAGCCATCGCGCGTGGCGGCTCGGGGGAACACCTGAAGCGGCTGAAGCCGTGATGGGCGGCTGACCGGGGCCCCTTGCCGTGCTAGGGTGGCTCTCGCGAGGCTTAAAGGAGTTACCCCGCTGACCCGTGAAGTTGCGCCCCGTGCGCAGGAAGGCGCCCCCTCTCCGAGAGGAACCGGGCCCTCCAAGACCCCCCAGGACCGCATTGCGGCGCTGGAGGAGATGATCCTGGCCCGCCTGGATGACGACAAGGCCCAGGACGTCGTGTTCATCGATCTCAAGGGAAAATCGGCGATCGCAGACGGCCTGGTGGTCGCCTCCGGGCGCTCGCACCGCCATGTCGGCGCCATGGCCGACCACCTGTTGCGCGCCCTGAAGGACGAGGGCTACGGCCGCGCCCGGGTCGAGGGCTTGCCCAGCTGCGACTGGGTGCTGATCGACACCGGCGACGTGATCATCCACCTGTTCCGGCCCGAGGTCCGCAGCTTCTACAACATCGAGAAGATCTGGGCGGTGGACAGCCCGCACCGCACCCAGGCGGCCGGACAGGTCGTCTAGACTTCCGCGACGCCCGATGGTGAGCTTCCCGAGCAGGGAGGCCGCCATGTCAGAACCTCTATCCCGCGAGATGCTGGACGCCTCGGCCGCCGACCTCGTGGCCGCGCTCGCCGCCCGCCGCGTGAGCGCGCTCGAGCTGGCCGACGCCGCCATCGCCCGCATCGAGGCTCGTGACGGGCCGATCAACGCCGTCGTGGTCCGCGACTTCGACCGAGCCCGCGAGGCCGCCCGCGCCGCCGACGCCGCCCTGGCCCGCGGCGAGCGCCGCCCGCTGCTGGGCCTGCCCATGACGGTGAAGGAAAGCCACCACGTTGCCGGCCTACCGACCACCTGGGGGTTCGAGCCGTTCAAGGGTTTCGTCGCGCCGACCGATTCCGTGGGCGTCAGCCGGCTGAAGGCCGCCGGGGCGGTGATCCTCGGCAAGACCAACGTCCCGCCGTGGCTGGCCGACTACCAGAGCAACAATCCGATCTACGGCCGCACCCGCAATCCCTGGGACCTGACGCGAACGCCCGGTGGGTCGTCCGGCGGATCGGCGGCGGCTTTGGCGGCCGGCATGGTCCCGCTGGAGTTCGGCTCGGACATCGGCGGCTCGATCCGCATGCCGGCGCACTTCTGCGGCGTCTATGGCCACAAACCGAGCTACAATCTCGTGCCCACGCGCGGGAACGCGCCGCCCTACGTCCCCGACGGCGCAGGCGTGGTGCTGGTGGTGGTGGGGCCGCTCGCCCGCACCGCCGCCGACCTGGGCCTGGCGCTCGACGTCCTGGCCGGACCCGACGAAGGCGAGGCCGTGGGGTACCGCCTGGCGCTGCCGCCGCCGCGCCACGCAAAGCTCGCAGCCTATCGTGTCCTCCTGATCGCCGACCACCCGCTGACGCCGCTCGACGACGAGATCCGCGCCGGACTCGAAGACCTGGCGGGGCGGCTGGAAGGCCTCGGGGTCAAGGTGGCCCGCACCAGCGAACTGCTGCCCGACCTTGCCCAGGCGCGGGGGACCTACATGGGCCTCTTGATACCGGCCGTGAGCCGCGGCCAGCCGGGCGCTCAGACCATCTCGGCGCACGAATGGATGGCCCTGCTGGACGCCCAGGCGCAGAACCGCCGCCAATGGGCCCGGCTGTTCGAGGACTTCGACGTGGTGCTGACGCCCGTCCATGGAACGCCCGCCTTCCCGCACGATGACGAGCCGGACATGAACAAGCGCACCCTGACGATCAACGGGGTCGAGACGGCCTACTTCGCCCCGGCCGCCTGGGCGAGCCTGGCGACGCTTGGCAATCTGCCGTCAACGGCGATCCCGGTCGGCCAGACCCGCTCTGGCCTTCCCTTCGGCGCCCAGGTCATCGGACCCTATCTGGAGGACCGCACGACCATCGGCTTCGCAGGCCTGATCGAGCGGGAGTTCGGAGGCTTCCGGCCGCCGCCGGGGTACTAAAGCTTACGCGCGCGGAAGCAACCTTATCCGTTTGAATCCGTTAGGGTTGCATGCCCAGGATCATCATCGACTGCCCGACCACCGGCGCGCAGGTCCCGACGGGACACCGAACGCAGGACTTCGCCCTCTCGGCGGTCGTCGAGCCGCGGTCGTTCCGTTGCCCGGTCTGCCACGAAGTGCACGCATGGAAGGGCGAGGACGCGCGGATCGAGGGCGCGGAGCACGAGCGGGCGTCGCTCAGCGCGGCCTTGGACTCATCGCTTCCGAACTGATCGCCCAGGTCGGCGTTTCCTCAGTTCCGCTGAAGGGGATCGCGATCATGGCTACCCGTCCGACCTGGCAGGGCTACCTGCGGCTTTCCCTGGTGAGCTGCCCCGTGGCGCTCTACACGGCGACCTCGCGTGGCGGCGAGGTGCATTTCAACATGCTCTCCAAGGCGACCCACAACCGCATCCGGATGATCCCCACCGACCCTGAGACCGGGCCCGTGGAGCGGTCCGATATTGTCAAGGGCTACGAGATCGAGAAGGGCCGCTACGTGGTGGTCACCGGCGAGGAGCTCGAGAATGTCCGGCTGGAGACCACCAAGACGCTCGACATCGAACGCTTCGTCGACGACTCCGACATCGACCGGCTCTACTGGAACGACCCCTATTTCCTGGCCCCGGACGGCGACATGGCCGCCGAGGCCTTCGCGGTGATCCGCGAGGCGATGAAGAAGGCCGGCAAGGTGGCGCTGGGCCGCCTGGTCATGCACCAGCGCGAACGGCTGATGGCGCTGGAGCCGCACGACAAGGGCATCGTCGCCTACACCCTGCGCAACAAGACTGAGGTGCGCGCCGCCGACGCGATCTTCTCGCACATCAAGGCGGTGAAACCCCCGGCCCAGATGATCGAGATCGCCGCCAAGATCATCGAGCAGCTGGAAGGCCCCTTCGACCCCAGCCAGTTCAACGACCGCTACGAGGACGCGCTGCGGGCGCTGATCAAGGAAAAGCAGAAGGGCCATACGGTGGAGGCGCCGGAAGAGCCGAGGGAGGCCGAGGTCATCGACCTGATGGAGGCGCTGAAGCGCAGCCTCGGCCAGTCCGGCGGCGAACGGCGCAAGCCCGCCCCGCAGACGGCGAAGAAGGCCCTCACGCACCGCAAGGCGCCAGCCAAGAAGCGGGCCTAGGCGGCGTCCAGGCCGCTCGCTAGGCTGTGGCTGTGGCTACGGCTGCGGCTAAGGAGCGCGTCATGGCGGCCTATGTGATCAACGAGATCTGGGTGAACGATCCGGCGACCTTCCAGACCTATGTCGTGCAGGTGCCCCCGACGCTCGAGCCCTTCGGCGGCCGCTATCTGGTGCGCAGCGGCGCCACCGAGACCGTCGAAGGCGAGCCGCCAGGCCGCATCGTGATCCTGGAGTTTCCCGACCGCGCCGCCGCCCTCGCTTGGCGCTCGTCTCCCGCCTACTGCGCCATCCTGCCGATCCGCGACGCCAGCTCGACGTCGCGGGTCTATGTGGTGGAGGGCTACGCCGGCTGACGCCTACTTCGGCGAGGTCGGCGACGCGCCCGCGCCGGCCGCCACATTGGCTTCTTGCCAGTCGAGTTGGGCCTTCAGGAAATGTTCGTGGGGCTGAGGGCCGTCGGCGCTGAACTCCATGTAGGTCTCGTTGTGCGCGAACTTCGGCCAGGCTGGGCCGCCGGCCGAGTCGGGATTGCCGGACTTGATGAAGGCCGCCCAGTAGGCATTGACCGCCTTGGCCAGCGGCAGGTCCACGTCGGCGAACTGCTGCTTGGGCCCGGCGAAGGCGAACTTGATCTCCGCGGTGTGCGGCGCGCCGAACGGCAGCTGCGCCTTCGCGCCCGGCGACACATAGGAGAAGTAGTACGCATAGACCGGCTGGCCGGTCTTGGACTGGATGCGGCTGATCGCACGGTCTGGCTCGGTGATGTACTGGCGGGTGGCCATGTCGTTGGCCATCTGGGCTTTGTTGCCGGTCCCCTTGGGATCGAAGGCGGCCATGGCGGCGGCCTTGCGGTCGGCGGGAAGCGCGTCGACGGCGGCGGCCTGCGGCCGGAAAAGGCTGGCCTCGTTGGAGTTGCCGCCGATCAGCAGCGGGATCTTGGCCTGCTTGCCGGCGGCGAAGCCCTCGTAGATGCCGCTCTGCACATAGCGGCCATCGAGGATCGGGCCGGCGCGGGAGGTGAACGGACCCGAATAGGGCATGGCGCTAAGCGGCAGCTTGCGCAGCGCCGCGGCGGCGGTCGCGTCCTCGCCGGTGACGCCGGCCGTGGCGGCGGCTTTCAGCCCCTGGCCTTGCGCGTCCGCCATCGAGGTCGGCTCCAACCGGCCGAAGCTCGACTCGCCGATCGCCTTCTGGAAGGTCCCGCGCGCGTCGGGCGCCAGCATCAGCTCGAGCACCGAAATGCCGCCGGCGCTCTCGCCGCCGATGGTGACGTTGTTCGGGTCGCCGCCGAAGTTGGCGATGTTGGCCTTCACCCACTTGAGCGCGGCGATCTGGTCCATGTAGCCATAGTTGCCGCAGGGCCCTTCCTTGCAGAGCGCCGGGTGGGCGAACCAGCCGGCGCGGCCCAGGCGGTAGCTCACCGAAACGGTGATGATGCCGTCCTTGGCGAACTGGATGCCGTCGGTCTGGGCTCCGAAGGCGCCGACCGCCGAGCCGATGGTGAAGCCGCCGCCATGGATCCAGACGTAGACCGGCAGCTTCTGGCCGGGCTTCGCGCCCGCGGGGCGCGTGACGTTCGCGAACAGGCAATCCTCAGTGTACTCGCCCTTCTGCGTCGGCTGGCAGGAGGCGCCGGCCTTGGTCGCGTCGCGCTCGCCCGTCCAGACGGGGCCGGCGGCCGGCGGCTTCCAGCGCAGGTCGCCCACCGGCGGGGCGGCGTAGGGGATGGCCCAGAACTCTTCGACGCCTTCGACGACCGCGCCTTTCAGAGCGCCCTGCTTGATCTTGGCGGTCGGCGCGTCCTGCGCGGCGGCGGCCAGCGGCAGGCCGAGCGCGCCGAGGGCGAGCGCGGCGGCGGCGAAGTGGCGGCGAGCGATCATCCGGAATTCCCCCCTATATGATTTCTCCGATCTCTAGAGCGCGGCTGTTTCGGGATTGTGTCCGCGCGCCCCGGCGGCAGGCAAGGAAAAGGCGGCCGCGCTTGGGGGAAGCGCGGCCGCCCGTGGCGCCGTCTTGGGGTCGGCGCCCTTGCTGGTCGGCTGATCCGGTCCAAACCAGCCGACAAGACCGCTAGGCGGCGAGCTGCTCGCCGGGCGGGATCACAGCGTCGAGTGAGAGCAGGGTGACGATGCCGTCGTTCGTGGTGATCACGCCGCGCACGAACTCGTGGACGCGGGGCGCGCCCACGTCCGGCGCCGGCTGCAGCATGCTCTCGCCAAGGGTGAGGATGTCGCAGACCGCATCGACCATCAGGCCCACGAGCCGGTCGCCGATCTCGGTGACGATGACCACCGAGGCGGTGTTGGGCTCGCTTTGGCCCAACCCCAGTCGCGATGAGAAGTCGACCACCGGCAGGACGGAACCCCGCAGATTGATCATCCCCAGCACGTGGGCCGGCGATTGCGGCAGGCGGGTCGAAGCGCACCAGCCGCGGATCTCGCGCACCGACATGATGTCGATGGCGAAGCGCTGGCCGCTGATCTCGACAATAATCAGTTCGTGACCGGTTTGGACGTTGAGGTCGGCGGTCATGCTCAGAACTCCGACCAGGCGGCGGCCTTGATCGGGTCGGCGGTGATCATCTGGGCGACCCGGGTCTGGGCGGCATGCACCGGATGGCGCGGCGCGGGCGCGCTGCGGCCCCGGCCAGGCTGGGCGTGATCGGCGCCGAGCCGGAACTGGCCCATCAGGTCGGAGAGGTTGGTCGCCTCCTGCGACAGGGCGTGGCTGGCGGCGGTGGATTCCTCGACCATGGCGGCGTTCTGCTGGGTGACCTGGTCCATCTGGTTGACCGCGACATTGACCTGGGCGAGGCCCGTGGCCTGCTCCTGGGCGGCCGAGGCGATCTCCTCCACCAGGGTGTTGATGCGCCCGACCTCCTCGACGATCCGCTGCAGCGCCTGGCCGGTCTCGCCGACCAGCTTGACGCCCTGGCCGACCTTGGCCGTGGAGTCGGAGATCAAGGCCTTGATCTCCTTGGCCGCGTCCGCCGAGCGCTGGGCCAGAGCCCGCACCTCGGAGGCGACGACCGCAAAGCCCTTGCCGGCGTCCCCGGCGCGGGCGGCTTCGACGCCGGCGTTCAGGGCGAGCAGGTTGGTCTGGAAGGCGATCTCGTCGATGACGCTGATGATCTGGCTGATCTGCTGAGCCGAGCCCTCGATCTCGCTCATGGCGGCCATGGCCTGGGCGACCACCTGGCCGCCGGTCTCTGCGCCGCCCTTGGCGGACACCACGACCTCGCGGGTCTCCTTGGCGCCCTCGGCGGTCTTGCGCACCGTGGCGGTTATCTGTTCGAGCGCCGCGGCGGTCTCCTCAAGCGAAGCCGCCTGTTGCTCGGTGCGCCGCGACAGGTCGTCGGAGGCGACGCTGATCTCCTGGCTGCCCGAATGGATGCCGCCGGCGTTGCCGACGATCACGCCCATGGTCTTTTCCAGCTTGGCCATGGAGCCGTTGAAATCTCCGCGCAGCTTTTCGTAGGCGGGCGCCAGGTCGTCGTTCACACGATAGGTCAGGTCGCCCGCGGCCAGCTTCTCCATGGCCTCGCCGAACACCGAGACGACCGAGGCCTGCTCGCGGGCGATGGCGGCCTCGCCGGCGGCGCGGCGTTCCACTTCGGCGCGTTCCTTGGCCTCGACGGCCTCGGCGTCGGCCTTGATCTTGGCGATCGCGTTGTTCTTGAAGACCTGCACGGCGCCGGCCATCTGGCCGAGCTCGTCGTGACGGTCCGCGCCGGGAATCTCGACGGCGTTGTCCCCGCTGGCCAGCTTGCGCATCGCCTCGGCGATCCGCAGCAGCGGCTTCGACACCTGGTTGACCACCACGTGGCCGGCGAAGGCCAGCATGGCCGCGGCGATGGCGGCGATGACGCCCATGATGATCAGCGACAGCTTGGCGGCCTTGGCGGCGGCCTCTCCGTCCTGTTGCGCAACGCGCATCTGCAGGTCGACGAGATCGCTGATCGCGCCGGTCACCGGGTCGATGGCGGCATACATGTTGTGGTCGTTGAAGTCGGCGAGGCTCGCCATGTCGCTGGTGTTGAGGATCGTCACCAGCCGGTCGGTCGCGGCGTCGGCCGCCGGCAGGCCGGCTTCGACCTTCTTCACGAGCTCCAGTTCGTCCGGCGTCATCTGGGTCTGGCGATAGGCGCTCCACTTGGCCTTGATGGTCTCGCGGGCCTGGGCGATCTGCTGCAGGGACTTGGCGGGCGTGTAGGAGCCGCCGCGGGCCTTGTGGGCGGCGTCGACGATGCTGTCGGAATAGCTGTCGCTGACCGCCTTCAGCTGCTGCATCGGCGCGACGCGGTCGGTGATGACCGACTGCAGGCGGGTGTTGCCGACCGTGGTCGAGACCCAGCCGCTGGCGCCGATCGCGAGCATGCCGACGCCAAGCGCGGCCAGCGAGCCGACGAGGCGCGCCTTGATGGTGAGGTTCATGGATTCCGTCCCTGGATTGGATCGGCGGTCAGCCGTCGCCGCGTGCTTAGCGCCGACGCCTTACCGTTCTCTAAATTCTGGGAAGGGGCGCACGCTTTTGGGAATCGGCGTCGGCCTGGCGAGCTATCGGGCCTTGAGCCTGCGGATGGCCGGCCCGAGCGGCTGTTCGGCGTCGCAGTAATCGGCCCAGGCCTTGGTCTTCATCAGCAGGGCGGGCGCGGTGCGGATCGTGAACGCCTTGGGATCGAGGCCGGGCTTCACCTGGCTCCAGGTGAGCGGGAAGCTGACCGTCGCGCCAGGGCGCGCGCGGGGCGACAGCGGCGCAACCGCCGTCGAGAGCCGGTCGTTGCGCAGATAGTCGAGGAAGATGCGGCCCACGCGCTTGGCCTTGGCCATGTTGACCACATAGCGGTCCGGCTGGTCGGCGGCGATCGCCAGGCAGACATCCTGGGCGAACTGTTTGGCGGTCGGCCAGTCAATCTTGCCCTTTCCATCCTTCAGAGGCGTGACCACGTGCAGGCCCTTGCCGCCGGTGGTC
>NZ_SSMZ01000321.1 GCF_004799395.1 Phenylobacterium sp. | reverse complement strand
CGCCGCCGGGCGGCTACTATTATCCCGCGCCGCCGTCTGGAGCCTATCCGGCGCCTCCGCCGCCCGGTCAGGCCGGGCCGCCCCCGGCCGCCGCCCCGGCGCCCGCCGCCTGCGGCTCCTGGTCCTGGGACTCGGCCAAGCAAGCCTACAACTGGGTTCCCTGCGCCACCTGAGCGGGGTGGGCGCGCCAGAGGCCGCGATGGCGTCTGGCGCGCTCCAAAAGCCTCTAGCGGCGCTCATCCAGGCGTCGGTCACCGCCGTCTGAATCTGAGGGCAGGGTGTCGCGGTCGAAGGCCTTCTGCTGATCGGGCGTCAGTTTGGCGTAGAAGGCGTTGACGGCGGCGCCTTGCCTTTTGAAGTCGAGGTCGTCCTGCGCCATGGTCGCCTCGATCAGTGCGATGCGGCGTGGCGTCGGCACCAGAGGGATCAGTTCGCTGGCCGCGCGATGGCGGGCCAGCATGTCCGGGCTCGGCGCGACCGCCCGCGTGTAGGCGCGCCAGTCGGGTTCCTGGTCGTCGGTCAGGCGCAGGTCGTCATGAAGGCGGATGAGTTCGGCGGTGACCGGCGGATCGCTTGGCGCGTGGCTTGGCGGCGGCCCGGGCGGCTGGCCCGCGAGAGCCGACCCGCCGATCACGGCTCCAAGGCAAAAACCCAAGACAATCCAACGCATCTCAGCAAGTCCTCACGCTAACGCCCTCGTGGCTGATTATCGCACGGCAAGGCTGTCCTTTGAAAGCGTTTGACCCTGTACGCGACGCCATCGGACAGGTCGCGCCAAACAGGGCTTGACCATGAGAACAAAAGGGGAATAAGAACGAAAACGGAACGCAATCGGCTTTGTCCACAAGCCCGCCCACAGAAGGATTGTCGCGATGGTTCGTCTGGCCCGAGAATCACTGGCCTTTGTGTCAGTGGCCAGCTTTGTCTGGATGATGTGCGCTGTGGCGGCTCACATGGGCTGACCGCCATGCGGATGGGAGAGGCGGCAGGCGTGAGCGGCGGGGACCCGAACGAGACTTCCGGGGGCTTCGTTCACTTGCGGGTGCGCTCGGCCTATTCGCTGCTGGAGGGCGCTATCAAGGCCGACAAGATCGGCGTGCTGGCGGCGGAAGCCGGAATGCCGGCCGTGGCGCTCACCGACCGCGCCAATCTGTTCGGGGCGCTGGAATTCTCCGTTACGACCAAGGAAGCTGGCGTCCAGCCGATCGTCGGCTGCGCGCTCCCAGTCACCGGAATCGGTGAGGCGCCGGCGGAGCGATGGGCCAAGACCCCGACCGTCGTGCTGCTGGCCCAGAACGAGCAGGGCTACGCCAACCTGAGCGAGCTCTCCTCGGCGGCCTTCCTGGAGATCGATCCGGCCGATGAGCCCCACGTGCCCTGGGCCAAGATCTGCACGCACGCCGAAGGCCTGATCCTGCTCTCCGGCGGCCCCGACGGCCCCGCCGACCCGCTGTTCACCGCCGGCAAGGCGAAAGAGGGCCGCGCGGTCCTGGCGGAGATGCACCGCGTCTTCGGCGATCGCTTCTATGTCGAGTTGCAGCGTCATGAGCTGGCGGGCGAGGCCGCGGCCGAACCGGATCTGGTGGCCTACGCCTATGAGGCCGACGCGCCGTTGGTGGCCACCAACGACGTCTATTTTAAGAACGCGGCCATGCACCTGGCGCACGACGCCCTGCTGTGCATCGCCGATGGCGCCTTCATCGGCCAGGACGAACGCCGCCGGGTGAGCGGCGAGCACTGGTTCAAGTCGTCGGCCGACATGCGGGCCCTCTTCGCCGACCTGCCTGAAGCTTGCGACAACACCCTCGACATCGCCCGGCGTTGCGCCTTCGCCGTACCCAAGCGCGACCCGATCCTGCCGCGGTTTCCGACCGAGGGCGGCCGCTCGGAGAACGAGGAACTGTCCCACCAGGCCCGCGAAGGCCTGAAGAGCCGACTGAAGATCAACGGCGCCGCCCACGAGCTGAAGATCTACGAGGAGCGGTTGGAGAAGGAGATCGGGGTCATCACCTCGATGGGCTTCGCCGGCTACTTCCTGATCGTCTCGGACTTCATGAAATGGGCGGTGGCGCATGACGTGCCGGTGGGCCCGGGACGCGGCTCCGGGGCCGGCTCGCTGGTCGCCTGGTCCTTGATGATCACAGGCCTCGATCCCCTGAAATACGGGCTGATCTTCGAGCGGTTCCTGAACCCCGAGCGGGTATCGATGCCCGACTTCGACATCGACTTCTGCCAGGAGCGCCGCGACGAGGTGATCACCTACGTCCAGCAGCGCTACGGCCGAGACCGCGTGGCCCAGATCATCACGTTCGGCACCTTGCAGGCCCGCGCGGTGCTGCGTGACGTAGGCCGCGTTCTGCAGCTGCCGCTGGGCCAGGTGGACCGGCTGGCCAAGCTGGTGCCGGCCAACCCCGCCAATCCGGTGACGCTGGCGAAGGCCATCGAGATCGAGCCCCGCCTGCAGGAAGCGCGGCGCGACGACGAGGCGGTGGCGCGGCTTCTCGACATCGCCCTGCAACTGGAGGGGCTCTATCGCAACGCCTCGACCCACGCCGCGGGCATCGTGATCTCCGACCGGCCGCTCACCCAGCTGGCCCCGCTATACCGCGACCCGCGTTCTGACCTGCCGGCCACCCAGTTCAACATGAAGTGGGTCGAGAGTGCTGGCCTGGTGAAGTTCGACTTCCTGGGCCTGAAGACGCTCACCGTCGTCAATAAGGCGATGAAGCATCTGGAGCGGCGCGGGGCGGGGTTCGCGCTGGAGACGCTGCCGCTCGACGACGCGGGCGCCTACGAGGTGATGGCCTCGGGCGCGACGGTGGGGGTGTTCCAGATGGAAGGGCAGGGGATGCGCGACACCCTGCGCCAGCTGCGCCCGCAGTCCCTGGAGGAGGTCACCGCCCTGATCTCGCTCTATCGCCCAGGGCCGATGGATTCGATCCCCGCCTATGTCGACACCAAGATGGGGCGCAAACCCCTGGACGTCCTGCACCCTCTGCTGACCGACGTGCTCAGCCCGACCTATGGGGTGATCGTCTATCAGGAACAGGTGATGCAGATCGCCCAGATCCTGGCCGGCTACTCCTTCGGGGAAGCGGACCTGCTGCGCCGCGCCATGGGCAAGAAGAAGAAGGAGGAGATGGACAAGCAGCGGGCGCGCTTCATGTCCGGCGCCGCGGAGCGCGGGGTCGACGGAAACCTGGCGGACCTGCTGTTCGGCCTGATGGAGAAATTCTCCGGCTACGGCTTCAACAAGTCGCACGCTGCGCCCTATGCGCTGATCGCCTACCAAACCGCCTGGCTGAAGGCGAACGCGCCGGTGGAGTTCTTCGCCGGCTCGATGAGCCTGGACCTGGCCAACACCGACAAGCTGTCGGTCTTCTACCAGGACGCCAAACGCAGCGGCGTGAAGATCCGCAGCCCGGACGTGAACCTGTCCAGCGCCGACTTCGACGTCCTGGATGGCGAGGTGCTCTACGCGCTGGGTGGCATCCGCAACGTCGGCCTGCAGGCCATGGAGCACGTGGTCGCCGTGCGGCGCGAGGGCGGGCCGTTCCGCGACGTCTTCGACTTCGTTGAGCGCGTCGATCCCAAGCAGGTGAACCGCCGGACCTTCGAGACCCTGGCGCGGGCCGGGGCCTTTGACGGCCTGAACCCCAACCGCGCCCAGCTGGTGGCCGCGTCGGAGGTGCTGGTGGGCCATGGCCAGGCGCTGGCGTCGGACCGGGCGGAGGGCAAGCGCAGCCTGTTCGGCGACGATCCCTCCAGCGCCCACCGTCCTCGCCTGCCGAAGACCGATCCCTGGTCGCCGGTGGACCGGCTCGACGAGGAATTGGCGGCGGTCGGCTTCTACCTCTCCGGGCATCCGCTGGACGACATGGTCGAGGCGCTGCGCCGCCGGCGCACGGACCTGCTCACCGATGCGATCGCCAAGGCCGAGGCTGGCGCCGAGGCCCTGCGCATGGCCGGCGTCGTTCGCCGACGCCAGGAACGCGCGGCCCAGGGCTCGGGCGAGAAGTTCGCCTTTGTGACGCTGTCCGATCCCACGGGCGAATATGAAGTGCTGTTCCCGCCGGAGAGCTGGCGGCGCTGCCGCGATCTGCTGGAGCCGGGCGCAGCGGTCTCGATCACGGTGCGGGCCCGGGCCAAGGACGGCGAGGTCCGCTTCTTCGGCGACTCCGCCGAGCCGGTCGCCAAGGCGGTGGAAAATGTGGTCGCTGGGTTGCGCGTCCACCTGGCCCCCCGCAGCGCCGAGATCGAGGCCCTAAAGAAGCGCCTGGAAGGTGTCACCAACCCGCGCGGCGGCGAGATTATACTGGTCGCCGGCGTGGGCGCCGGCCGCGAGGTGGAGTTGAAGCTGCCTGGCCGCTTCACCCTGGACGGGGCGGTGCGCGGCGCGATCAAGACCGCGCCGGGCGTCGTGTTCGTCGAGGACCTCTAGCTAGAACGGGTTATTCGCTGCATCCCACCTGGCCGCGGCGCCGTTGCGCTTCGCTTGGGCCTCAGGAGAGAAAATGCCGTTGTTCGGGGCCTCCTCGGCTCTCGCGGCCTGCCGCGCGCGCAGCTTGGCCGGCCGGTGGGTAGGGATCGGCGCTGGGCCTTGGCGGCTCGATGGGACGTAGGCTGCTCTGCGGCCCCGGAATACCAGGGATCGCCGCAATAAGGGGATCGGCGGGACTGGCTGAAATTGGGCGTGCGCAACGCCGCCGGCCACGCTCAGGGCCGCAGACAGGACCAGGACCTGTTTCATCCCTTTCCCGCAGATTGCTGGATGAAAGCTTACAACGCCAAGGCGACGCCTCAGGCGGGATTGCGCTACCGGGCATCCAAGCAGTTGATTTTTCCGGCTCAAACCCCTAAGTCCGCCGCTCCAAATCCACACGCAGGTGTTTGGCGACGCGGCGGGGAGACATCCCGCCCGCTTCCATTCCGGTCCTCCCCAAGACATCCGTCGGCGGGAGGCTTGCCTGCGGCGGTCAACCGGAAGAAGGACTAGATACCCATGGCACTGCCCGATTTCTCTATGCGCCAGCTCCTGGAAGCCGGCGCCCACTTCGGCCACCAGACCCATCGCTGGAACCCGAAGATGGAACGCTACATCTTCGGTAGCCGCTCCAACATCCACATCATCGACCTGTCGCAGTCGATCCCGCTGCTCCACCAGGCCCTGGTGAAGGTGCGCGAAGTCGCCGCGTCCGGCGGCCGGATTCTGTTCGTCGGCACCAAGCGCCAGGCCTCTGAGCCGATCGCCACGGCCGCGCGCCGCTGCGCCCAGTATTACGTGAACCACCGCTGGCTGGGCGGAACGCTCACCAACTGGCGCACCGTTTCCGGCTCCATCGCGCGCCTGCGCGAACTGGAAGGCGTGCTGGAGACCGAGACCGGCCGCACCAAGAAGGAGCTGCTGCAGCTGAAGCGCGAACACGACAAGCTTGAGCTGAGCCTGGGCGGCATCAAGGACATGGGCGGCATCCCCGACCTGATGTTCGTGATCGACACCAACAAGGAAGCCATCGCCATCCAGGAAGCGCGCAAGCTCAACATCCCGGTGATCGCGATCCTGGACACCAACTGCAACCCGGACGGCATCACCTTCCCGATTCCGGGGAATGACGATGCGGCCCGCGCGATCCAGCTCTACTGCGACCTGATGGCCGACTCGATCCTCGACGGCCTGGCCGCCGGCCAGTCGGCCGCGGGCGTCGACCTGGGCGCCTCGGAGGCTCCGATGGAGCCGGCCCTGGCCCGCTCGGACGCACCGGTCGAAGCCCGGCCTAAGAAGGCCAAGGTCGAGGCGCCGGCTGCGGTGGCCGCTCCGGTCACCGAGGCTGCGCCTGCGCCGGCGACTGAAGCCGCGCCGGAACCGGCCGCCGAGCCGGCCGTGGAGGCTGCTCCCGAGGCCGCCGCCGAACCGGTGGCTGAAGCCCCGACCGCTGAGGCTCCGACCGCTGAAGCGGCGCCTGCCGATACCCCCGCCGTCGAGGCGGAAGCTCCGGCGGCCGAAACCACGAGCGAAGAACAGGCCAGCTGAGACGCCAAAGCGTCTTATCGGCCGACTAGAATTCCCCTTTGGGGCGGAGTCCGTGAGGCCTCCGCCCGACCTCTATAGCTTTTGAAG
>NZ_SSMZ01000320.1 GCF_004799395.1 Phenylobacterium sp. | reverse complement strand
CTATGCCGCGCACCGTCTGCAGATAGCGGGGCGCCTTGGGGTCGGCCTCGATCTTACGCCGAAGCCGGGTCACCTGCACGTCCACAGCCCGGCCGGACGGATCGACCGTGCCGCGGGCCAGTTCCAGGCGTTCGACCGCCTCGTCCGGCGTGCGCGCGAGCTGGCGCAGGAGCGCGACCTCGGCCTCGGTCAGCTTCACCGGCTCGCCGTCGCTGGTGAGTTCCCCGCGGTCGGGATCGAAGACGCAGCGGCCCAGCGACAGCGGCCCGCCCTGAGTGGGCCGGTCCGAGGCGCGGCGCAGGATCGCCTCGATGCGCAGCAGCAGCTCCTCCGGCTCGAAGGGCTTAGGCAGATAGTCGTCGGCGCCCAGCTTCAGGCCCTCGATGCGGGAGCCCGCCTCGCCCATGGCGGTGAGCATCAGGACCGGCGTCTTGCCGGCCGGCCCCTTCTGCTCGCGCAGCCAGCGGGTGAGCGAAAAGCCGTCCTCGCCCGGCATCATCACGTCGAACACCGCCAGGTCGAAATCCAGCGTCGCGATCAGCTTGCGCGCCGGGGCGCCGCCGGCCGCGGCGGTGACCCTGAAGCCCGCCCGCGAGAGATATTCCTTCAGCAGCTCGCGGATGCGGTCGTCGTCGTCGACCACCAGCAGATGGCGCGCCCGCGCCGGCGCGCTCATAGCCAAGCTCCTGTCACGGCCAGCCCATTTCGTTTGACGAGCCCGCCCGCGGAGGGTTCTAGAGGGGTCTTGCGAAAGGAGGTCACCCTCTCATGTCTCTCGTTCCCTTCGACGACCGCGATGGATGGATCTGGCTGGACGGCCAGTTCGTGCCCTGGCGCGAGGCGACGGTGCACGTACTGACGCATGGTCTGCATTACGCTTCATCCGTGTTCGAGGGGGAGCGGATGTATGGGGGTGAGATCTTCGAGCTGACGGCGCACACCGAGCGTCTCTTCAAGTCCGCCGAGATCCTCGACTTCCAGATCCCGTTCACGGTGGCCCAGATCGATCAGGCCTGCAAGGACACCTGCGCCAAGAACGGCCTGACCGACGCCTACGTCCGCCCGATCGCCTGGCGCGGATCGGAGATGATCGGGGTCTCTGCGCAGAACACCACGATCCATGTGGCGATCGCCTGCTGGGACTGGCCGAGCTACTTCACGCCCGAGGCCAGGGCCAAGGGCATCCGCATGTGCTGGGCCAAGTACAAGCGTCCCTCGCCGGAGACCGAGCCGGTCCACGCCAAGGCCGCCGGCCTCTACATGATCTGCACCATCTCCAAGCACGCCGCGGAGAAGGACGGCTACACCGACGCCATGATGCTCGACTACCGCGGCTATGTTGCGGAGAGCACCGGGTCGAACGTGTTCTTTATCAAGGACGGGGTGATCCACACGCCGCTGCCGGATTGCTTCCTGAACGGCATCACCCGCCAGACGCTGATCAAGCTGGCGCGGTCGAAGGGCTTCGAGGTGATCGAACGCCACATCCGGCCCGAGGAGCTGTCGGAGTTCTCCGAATGCTTCGTCACCGGCAGCGCGGCCGAGGTGACGCCGGTGTCGGAAATCGGCGAGTACCGGTTCACCCCCGGCAACATCTCGCTCAGCCTGGCCGACGACTATTCCAAGATGGTCCGGCGCGAGTTGGTGACGGCTTAGCTGCTCACCAGACGCCCGGCAGGAAGCGCCAGCGGACGCGTCGGGCGTAGTCCTCGTAGCCCGCCAGTTCGGCCTTCAGCATCTTCTCTTCGCCGAGCGCGCGCCACGTGACGGCGAGCGTGATCGCAACGCCGCCGGTCAGGCCCCACCAGGAGCCCAGCACCAGCGGGCATCCGATGAACTGGGGCAGGGCGAAGGCGTACATGGGGTGGCGGACGAAGGCGTAGGGGCCAGTGGTGACAACCGTCTGTTTGCGCTCGGCGTCGATCTTGATCACCGGGGCGGCGAAGCTGTTGGTCCGGAAGACCCACGCGATGCCGAAGTAGCTGGCCACGATCAGGAGGCCGCCGAAGACCTGGGCCCAGAGCGGTATGTGCGACCAGGACATGCGGCGTGCGTCCCAGGCCATCAGCACCAGCCAGGCGAAATAGCCGACCACCATCCCCAACAGGAACACCCGGTCCCACGGCTTCTGGCCTCGCTGCACCGGCGACCTCATCCGCTCAGCCAAGAGGCCGGGATCGATGGCCGCAAGCCAGAGGCTGATCACCATGCTGGTGGCTGCGAACAGGGCCAGGAAGGCCCATCCGCTCGGCCAGTCCCAGGTTCCAGCCGCGCCGAAGATGGCGACCGCGAAGACCGCCAACATCGCCACGACCTGCAGCAGCAGCTTGGGGATCAGCTTCGCGCCCGGCCCCATGGCTCGACTCCGGTTCAGAACATCAGGGTGTAGGGCCGCGGGTAGGGCTCCTCGCGGGCGAGCGCGATGACGCCGAGGATCGAGCGGACCAGGAACCAGGCCCAGGTCAGGCCGCAGATGGTCAGGCCCAGGCCCAGAAACGGCAGGCCGATCAGGATCACCGAGAAGATGCCGCCCCAGAAGGCCAGTATGCAGCCGACGATGAAAAAGCCGATCGACAGCCAGAAGGTGCGGATCTGGAAGGTGTAGTGGCTGTACATCACGGGCCCGGCGCTGGTGCGGCAGGCATAGGCCATGATCAGGCCGATGATGATCGTCAGACCATGAGTAAGGCCGACGATATAGAGCGCGTAGACGACCGCCGGCAGAGTGCGATCCTCTCGGGCGGCGAAGTCGTGGGTTTCGGTCATGAGACCTCCCTTTCAGCGAAGATCATGCCGAAAACGGGCGCGAGCGCCAGATAAGCTTTCGTAAGATTCAGTCGCGGACGAGGGTGATCTCGACTCCGGCGGCCACCGCGTCGGGGGCCAGCGCCAGGGGCTTTTCCACCCGCACGCGGGCCTGGGTCACCCGCGGATCGGCCAGGCAGGCGTGGGCAAGGCGCTCGGCGAAGGTCTCCACCAGCTCGATGTGCCCGGCGCCGGCGATGGCCCGCGCCGCTGTCAGGATAGTCTCGTAGTTCAAGGTGTCGGAGAGCCGGTCGGCGCCGGCGGTGGGCACGTCCAGCTCCACGTCGACCACCAGCGGCTGCACGCGGCCGATCTCGTGCTTGTAGACGCCGATCTCCGCCTGGACCTTCAGGCCGGTGACGAAGACCCGGGTCATGGCCGCGCGGATGGCGGGGGCCATCAGCCGCGTCCCGCGAGGTGCTGGCCGGCGTCGACGGCGATCATCTGGCCGGTCACCGAGGGCGCATCGATCAGATAGCGCAGGGCCTGGGCGATCTCGACGGGCGCGACCGCGCGCCCCAGCAGGGTGGCGGCGACCTCGGCGTCGAACGCGGTCTGGTCCTGGTGGATCGAGGGCAGGGTCGGGCCGGGCCCGATTCCGTTGACGCGGATGCGGGGCGCCAAGGCCTGGGCCAACATGCGCGTGGCGTCCCAGAGCGCAGCCTTGGAGAGGGAATAGGAGAAGAAATTGGGGCCCGGCGCGAGGACCCGCTGGTCCAGGAGGTTGACGATCAGCCCTTGGCGCTCCGGCGGCAGACGCCGCGCGAAGACCTGCGCCAGCACCAGGGGCGCGCGCAGGTTGGTCTCCATGTGGGCGTCCCAGGAGGCGCGGTTCATGTCGGCGAAGGCGTCTTCCTCGAAGACGCTGGCGCAGTTGACCAGCAGGGTGACGGCGCCCAGCTCCGTCTCGGCCTCGCCCACCAGGGCCACGGTGGTGGATTCCTTGCGCAGGTCGCAAGCGATGATCGCGGCCTTGCGGCCCTTGCCCCGGACGTCGGCCGCGGCGGCTTCCGCCTCGTCGTCGACCGCACGGACGTGGATGGCGACGTCATAGCCGGCGTCGGCCGCGGCGCAGACCAGGGCGCGGCCGATGCGCCGCGCGCCACCAGTGATCAGGGCGGCGCCGCGCTCACCCATGGGCGGCCAGGCGGCTCAGTCGAACCGGCCGAATTCGACGCGGTTGAGGATCGCGATCACGGCGATGAAGGCGACGATGACGTAGATACCCATGGGGCGCGCTCCGAGCTCGGTTGTCCGGGCTTTATCGGCGCGCCGCGGTGGCCGCAAGCGCTTGTCCTGCGCGCAGGCCCGCGTTCAAGGTGGCGACAACAAGAAATCAGGGAGGCCGCCATGCCGCTGACGCCCATTGCGACGGACGCGTTCCTCAAGATCGCCGTGGGCATCGACCGGCCGGAGGACGTTGTGGTGGGCCCGGACGGCCGCGTCTTCGCCTCCGACCACCAATGCGCGGTGGCCGAAATCTTCGCCGACGGTTCGTTCAAGCGGGTGGGGCCGAAGGGCGGGGCGCCAAACGGGCTGAACATGGACCGCCATGGATACGTTGCTTTTTCTCTGTCCTGGGATCCCGCTGCATCTGAAAGCCCCAATGCCCGGGAGCATCCGCGCCGAAGACGACAGCTTGGCAGCGCATCTGCGGCGTCGCCGAAGTGAGCTCGGGCTGACGCTCGGAGCCGTTGCTGCGTTACTCCATGCCGATCCGAAGGCGGTCGGATCGTGGGAGCGAGGCGCGCAGCTGCCATTTGTGAGCACGTACCCTGCAATCATCCAATACCTGGGCCGCGAGCCCTGGGCCGAGCCCCAGAGCCTCGGCGCTGCACTCCTGGCAGAACGCCGGCGTCGGGGGATCGAGGTATTGAAGGCAGCGGCGCTGGTGGGCGTCGGCGAGGGGACCTGGCGGCGCTGGGAGCGCGGGGAATGGAAGCCAGGACGGCAGAAGCTCCCTGCTCTGGATCAGCTACTCGGCTATACCATCGCCGAGCGCTTTCCGAGCGAAGTGCGGTAGAATGCGCACATTGCCCCCAGCCTTCGGATCATTGAACTCCTATTAGCCCGGACCGAGCGTCGCCTGGGGCGCGCGCGACCTCAGCTTCTTGCGCCTCGCCCGCACCAACGCCGACCTCGAGGGTTCGGGACCGGGGCGCCGGGTGCATGTGGCCGAAGCGCTTGGCTACCAACGCTTCGCCCCCGCGGGCGAGAGCGTGGCCGAGCCGGCCGGGGCGAGGTGGGGGACGTGAGGGGCGCGACGCCCAATTATGGGTCTGGGGCGGATCGCAGACGAAGCAGATGCAACGGTGTCACAGCCGGCGCTGGCCTGGCTCCTGAGAAAGCCTGACATTACAAAAGTTCGATCGCAATCCGTCGCTCACCGAGCGATCAAGCGAACGCCAGTCCGTTGGCGGCGGCGAAGCGCCACGCCTGTCAAACCAATTCCTGCGATCAGCAGAGCCCAGCTCTCCGGCTCAGGGACGAGGCTGGAAAAGGTCACATCCGAGGATGAGTCCAACTCCAACTCGCCCGCGCTTGTGTCAATCTGCTGGCCAAGGTCGTAGACGCCCGTCCCCGTCAGGGGTCCAGCAGTCGTCGTAATATCGGTTTCGGATGGAAGGTAAAAATCTAGAATATCATTACCGAAGTCAGCGCGACCGAAGTAAGCTTGATTATAAAATTCACCAAATTCTGTCGCGAGAGATACTGTACCGGATCCGACGCCAGCGATGGTGAATGTAGCGCTAGTCAGGTTGTTGTTGTCTTGAAAGTGCCCATAGTAGTAACCAAAGTAGTTATCAATGACATTTGCGGTGTCGCCAGCAAGGGCGAATGTATAATCGGCGTTCTCGAATGAGATTCCGTTTAGTGAACCGGAACCATTCCCAGAAATAGTATATATTGCCGTTACTGCGTTCGCCGCCGTACAAACCGAAACAGCTCCAACGAGCACTACGCTGGATAGTAACTTCGCGAAATTACGCATGAAAACTCCCCTGAGCCACCATGAATCAACGCAGTGAATCACGCAATATGTTCGTGGCCCGGCGACGGCCAGTAAGCATCGTATTTGAACCGACATTCCCCAGGTAAGCCGCCCATCCGAACGACTGAAGCTTCAGTTTGCCGGATATGATCACAATGTCCAGGCGTAGCGATTTTGGCAGGGAGCGCGCCCGACCCGGCCCATCAGAGCGGTGCGCACGCCCGTTTGCCCGGTTGGGCCGGATTGCGGGCGCACCTCGCCTGTCGGTGGGAACGACGCCTTGGTCAGCTCGGGTGTCAACATCGCGCGACCCGTTGGCAGCGCAGGTCGTGGATCATGTCCAGGATGCGCCTGAACAGGTCACGCGGCACGGCGACTTCCGCCATCGGAAAGACCGTGTATCGGGCGTGGGCGATGACCTTCGCCCCGATCTTGACGACCTTCTCCCGCAGCGAGGCCAGCGACCATGTCGCCATCTCCGCCGGCAGGGCCAGCGTCCGCAGGAAGCTGGCCATGTTGTAGGCCAGGGCGTGAAGCTGAAGCCGCGCGGCGTTGGCCGCCATCGTCCGGCAGCCGCGTCCACCCTCGATCCGTGCAACTCCAGCTTCAATCTGGCGCCGATGGAGGTCCAGATCGCGGCAGAGCCCTCGCCCTGAACCCGGTACAGGCGGTGGGTCGGCTTGCGGCGAAGAAGGGCTTGTTGCTGGGCCATGAAATCGTCCTCCAAAGTTGCCGCGGACCATCCCGCGGCTTCATGGGGAGAATGAGGAGCAGGCCATCGAGCCGGAGGTCAGACCCCACGCGACGCGTGCCCGCAGGGAGCAAGCTGCACGGAGCGCGAAGCGCGGAGGAAGCGCCGCTGGGTTGACCGGGGGCGGGCTTGCTCCACCACGCTCCCATACGAAGCCATGAGTGGTCCGTTCCACACGGTGCATAATGGCTTTGCGACAATCCGCCCGTGTTTCGACTCGCTGTCCAAAGGGGCTGGCATGGGCGCGGCGCACGCTTAGGATGAGCGATCCCAATCCAGCCCGCCGGGGTACCCATGACGCACATGATGACTCGGACGACCCCAGACTTGCTCGATGTGGCGATCGGTTCTGCGCATTGG
>NZ_SSMZ01000032.1 GCF_004799395.1 Phenylobacterium sp. | reverse complement strand
GCCCGAGGCCAGCTTGCCCATGGCGTCGGTCATCCTGGAGATCGGACCCGCGATCGCACGGCTCAGCAGCCAGCCCATCAGGATCGAAAGAACGATCGAAAGCGCCCCGCCGACCACCAGGGTGGCGGCCGCCGTGGTCTGGGTCGCTCGTTGCCTTGCGGCGCGTTGCTTGAGCTGCTGGCCTTCGCGGTCCTGGTAGCCCTTGAGCATGGCGCGGATCTTGTTCAGACGGCCCTTCTTGCCGAGATCGATCAGGGCGGCCTCGTGGGTGGCCGGATCGGCCGCCATGGCCAACTGGTGATCCTGGTCGGCGAAGATGGCGTCGACCTCCGATTTGATCGCCGAGACGCCGGCCGCCTCTTGAGGCGCGATCCCGGCCCAGTCGACCATCACGCCCTGGTACTTCGCCAGCGCGCCATCCACCGGCTTCAGGAACGACTTGTCGCCGGTGATGGCGAAGCCGCGAACCGCGTTCTGGCGCTCGATGATCTGCAACTCGACGTCATGCGACATCTCGAGTTGGGCGACCTCCACATCATTGTCGGCGACAGCGGCCTTGATGCTTTGCAGGTTGAGGAACACGCCCACACACATGACCGTGACGATGGTCACCACACCGGCGAAACCGAGGACGAGTTTCTTGGAGATGTTCAGGTCGTTGAGCGACATGGGAGGGGCCTCGAGGAGCGTCGCGCCAGACTCGGCGATTTCGCCCAGGCCATCCCAGATCCGCTTGAAATATTGGTTAAGACTGGGAAATTCCGGCTGCGCGGCCCACCTCGCCCGGACGCCTCTAGCCGTCCGCCCCGGAGTCGCCGTCGTTGATCAGCAGCACCCGCGCGGGTCCGCCCTTGGCCAGCAGCACATATCCCGCCGCGGCGTCGAAATAGACGCCGTCGCCGCTCGCCAGGCTGAGCGGCGCATAGAGGTGGCCGTGGAACTCCACCGCGCCGGACAGCACCAGCACATAGGCTTCGCCTGGCTGCACCACCGGCGAGCCATGCGCCTCGAGGGTCTCTGCGGTCACATCGAGGATGACCGGCGAAAAGCTCTTGGACAGCAGGTCCGCCGCCGCGCGGCGGCCGTCCGCAGACCCGATCTGCACCGGGCCGCCCTCGCCTGTCCGCGTCACCGAACGACGGCCGGAAGGTGCGGCGGCGCCTTCCGCCTCGCGGGTCACCAGACCTTCGAGATCGACCTCGAGCGCGCGGCAAAGCCGCATCAGCTTGTCGTAATTGAGCGCGTTCTGACCCAGCTCCACCCGAGACAGGGTCGAGATCGGCACCCCGCTTTCCTCGCTGAGCGTCGCCAGACTCCAGCCGCGCGCGATCCTCAGCTTACGGATCGCCGCCCCGGTCTTGTCCGATAGTCGCGGCCGCATCCCACCCTATTCCCAAATCAACGCCGAGCTGGGAATGCTAGGGTGATTTTCTCAATCGCGCGACTGTCTCTCGCTCGTGGGCTGCGGGCGCGGAATAGGCTGTCGTCAGGTAGTTCACCAGCGGCTTGACCGCATCATCGGGTATGGTCGCGCCATAGGCCGTGCGCATCTTGGCCACCTCCGCCTCCCAGAACGCAGCCGACATCCCGCGCGGCTGCGTGGTGACATAATCGGCTGAATGACAAGCCAAGCAGTAGGTCTGGGCCTTGGCGAGGTCTGGACCTTCCAACAGGCGCGCGGTTTCGGGCGGCGGTGAATAGGCGGGCGGCGGGGACCCGGGCTGGGCCGCGGCGAGGCCAGCCAGCATGATGCTCGCCAGCGCCGGCAAGAGCGCGGCATGGATCAGACGGGGGCTCATGCCGCTATCACCCGGACAGGATCGACGACGTTGCGCATATAGCCGGGTGGGTTCCAGGTCTGGGTCATCGGCTGGACTTCGCCAGCCTTGCTGTGGGCCCGGGCCATCAGCACATGGTCGCCCTGGCCCAGCGCCACGTGGGTCGACCATTCGCGGAAGCCATAAGGACCATGGTCCTGGCCCAGCGCGGCGGGCGCCCAAGCCTTGCCGCCATCGGTCGAGACCTCCACGCCCGCGATGCCTGAGCCGCCGTCGAAGGAGATGCCGCGAAGCATGACGCGCTTGCCACCGGCGATCGTCTGGCCGTCCTGAACATTGGTTATGAAGCTGCGCACGTTCAGCCGCCCGATCGGCCGGGTCTGGGCCGCCGGCTGGCCGGCGGGGGTGCAGGCGCAGTCGTTGTCCGGCACGCGATAGGCCTTCTGCATGAAATAGCTCTGCGAGTCCTGCTCCAGCAGAGTGATGTCGGTAAGGTGCTTGACCCAATAGGTGCCGTAGTAGCCGGGCACGATCAGCCGTAGCGGATAGCCGTTCAGCAGCGGCAGCGGCGCGCCGTTCATCTCATAGGCCAGCATGACTTCATCCTGGCGCGCGTGCTCGACGCTGAGCGCCTTGATGAAATCTGGAATCACCCTCATCGGCGGAACATCGGCGCCATTGAATTCCACGGCCTTGGCGCTCGCTTTCACACCGGCCCGGTCCAGCAGGGCGCGCAGCGGGACTCCGCGCCACAGGGCCGCGCCCATCGCCCCGTTGCCCAACTGACCGCCTCCGACGCGCGGGTCGGAAAAGCCGCGGCCGTTGCCGGAGCACTGGTTCACCGCCGCCCGCTCGACGACGGGAAAATCGCGTCGCAGGTCATCCATTCCGAGATCCAGAGGCGTGTCCACCGCCCCACCGATCATCAGGCGGTGGGTTGCGACGTTCAGCCCGCGCGGCGGGGCGCCCGACAGGTGATAACGGACGAAGAAGGCATCGTTGGGCGTGAAAGCGCCGTGGTCGAACACTTCGAACGGCGTCTCGAGCTGGGGTGGCCGTTGCGTGAGGACGATCAGCGGACGCTTCTGCGGATAGGCCGCCATCGGTCGATCGCCATTTGCGAAGGGCAGAGCGACGGATTCTCCGGCCGCGCGCGTGGCTGAGGCTGCCAGAAGCGCGCCCGCGCCCATTAGAACGCCGCGCCTGTGGGCTGTGGACATCCGCACGAGGACTTCTCCCGATTTCTCGGAAGAGATTGTCCCAAGCAGGCGCGGGACGCTAGGCGAAGATGTCCAGGCGCTGCCCCTGATCGGCGCTCGTCTGCGCGGCGGTGTTTGATGTCGCGCTCAGGCCCGCCAGCGCACCGCCGAAGCGCACCGCAGGAGTCTGGCTGGAGGAGAATGCGTTGCTGGCCGAAGCAGGCTGCGGCGTCAGTGTCGACGGCGTGTGGTCCTTGGCGTCGACGCCATAGGGACCGTCCTTGGGATGGGCCGGATCGATGTGCTTCTTGGCTTCGTCGACCTCCGTGCAGTTCTTGCACGAGTAGCCATTGACCGTGACCGGGGTCGGATAGTTCACCGTGGTCATCGCTCGCCCTTCTGACGCCGACCCTTCGAGAGGCCCGCCAGCCTATTCGCCAGACTGAAGGATTCGGTTACAGCCCCGCTTGGGCCCGGCGGATGGCCTCGCCCGAGGCCCAGGTCGCGTGGGTGCCCGACGAAATGCGCTGCGGCAGGCGAATCCGGCAGACCGGCCCGGCGGCGATGTCCCTGGCGTCGATCAGCACGCATTCGGAGAGGTCGGCGCCCATGTCGGTGACGAAGCTGACCAGATAGCCGTCGTCCTCATCCGTCGCCCCGAGGCGCGGCGCAAACGGCGCCTCGGAACCATAGCGCCCTGGCCCGAAATCATAGGTCGCGGAGCCGCCGGTCTCCAGGTCGTGCTTGACGATGGCGGTGAACAGGAACCACCCCGGCTTGGCGGTCGTCGAATAGAGGTAGCGGCCCTTCTTGCCCGCGGTCCGCTGGTTGAACGAACCGAACTCCAGGACGCGGTCGTCCAGCAGGCCTTCGCGAACCGCGCCGGTCTTCAGGTTAAAGCGCCAGCGATAGAGCTTCGGCTTCATCGAGTGCTCGTCGAGGTAGGCCATCATCTGGCCGAGCCTGGGCCCGAACCCTTCCAGCGGCGGCGGTTGCGGATCTTCCTGGAAGTAGCCGTCGAGCACGATCTCGTCGCAGTCCTCGTAGGCGTTCATCCAGTGCAGGACGAAGCACGGCCGGGCCTCGAACCAACGGATGTCCTCAGGTTGGCCGAACCGCGGCAGGATGGCGAAGCGGGTCGGCAGGTCACGATAGAAACGCGCGGCGTGATAGCCCTTGGGCAGCAGGTCCGGGTCCCAGAATAGTGGCAGGTCGGCCAGGATCGAGTAGTGCTCCGTGAACGCCATGTCGTGTGGCAGGCGCGGCCCGGGAAGCGGGATCGGCACATAGTGCTTGAGCCGGTTGTCGGCGCCCACGACGCCGTAGTGCATGTAAGGCGCGCGCTTGGAGTAGTTGAAGAACATCAGCTCGCCCGTGGCCTCGTCGACCTTGCAGTGGGCGGAGACACCCTCGGCGGGGACCCAGCTTTCCGACCCATGTTGCTCCAAGCTGTAGGGGTCCAGCCGATAGCCTTCGCCGCACTGGTAGAACGTCGAGAGGATCTGGCCCGCGTGGACCACCACGTCGGTCGACGAGGAATCCTTCAGGCTGCCCTGCGCGCCCCAGCCTGGCCGCTTCGACTTGGCCGGGTGTTCGGCCAACCCCGCCCACAGCGCCTCGCCCGCCGCCTGTTCGGCCTCGAAGCCCTTGGTGCGCACGAAGCGGTTGCGGTAGCTCGCCCGCCCGTCGCGGAAGGCCATGGCGTGGAGCATCCCGTCGCCGTCAAACGGGTGATATAGCCCGATCGGAGCATGCACCGGGTTCTCGGTATTGCGCACATAGACTCCGTCGAGGTCCTTCGGGATCTCGCCGACGACGGCGAGGTCGGTGGCGTCATATTCGTCGAAGTTCGGCGTCCAGGCCCCGGTCATATAGGGGTGGTCGGTCTCGCCGAGCGTCGAGGCGATGCGATTGACGAGGGTGGCCGGCATAGCGGTCTCCTCCCGGAGGTCCCCGTCCAGCGTTCCATGCGCGCCCCGCGCGCACAAGCCAGTGGCGCGCAATCGCAAACCGGACCAGTTTGCGCGCGACCTTAAGGACCGCGCAGGACTCAGGCTCCATGATCATTCGGGACATCGACACGGACGCGGCCGCCGCGCACGAGATGTTCCAATCCTTCGAGGGCATGGAGGGCTTGCCGGTCTCCGTGCCTGCCGCGCGCAAGAGCCTCGACATCCAGGCCTTCGCCCGCCGGGTCTATCCGGGCATCCTGGTGGCGATCACCATCGGCCTCGCGGCCGACTGGCTCTCCGGCCACTACAAAGCGCCGGTGATGCTGTTTGCGCTGCTGTTCGGCATGACCTTTCACTTCCTGCACGAGGAAGGCCGCTGCATCCCGGGCATCGAGTTCGCCTCCAAGGCGGTCTTGAGGACCGGCGTCGCCCTGCTGGGCGCGCGGATCACCGTTGAGCAGATCATCGCGCTCGGCCCGGTGCCCATCGCCATGGTGGTGGCGGGGGTCACGACCACGGTGCTGATGGGCATGCTGCTGGCCCGCCTGCTCGGGCAGAGCCGCAGCTTCGGGGTGCTCTCCGGCGGCTCGGTGGGCATCTGCGGCGCCTCGGCGGCGCTGGCCATCGCCTCGGTCCTGCCCAAGAACAGGGAGAGCGAGCGCGACGTGATCCTGACCGTGGTGGTGGTCACCGGCCTCTCGACCATCGCCATGATCCTCTACCCGATGCTGGTGACCGCGCTGGGCTTCGACAATCAGCGCGCGGGCCTGTTCCTGGGCGGCACCATCCACGACGTGGCCCAGGTGGTGGGCGCCGGCTACATGATCTCCCAGAAGACCGGCGACATTGCGACCTATGTGAAACTGCTGCGCGTGGCCATGCTGCTGCCGGTGGTGGGGACCATCGCCCTCATCCTCGCGCGAAACGCCGGCGGCGCGGCCAAGGCCAAGGTGCCGCTGCCGTGGTTTCTGTTCGGCTTCGCCGCCCTGGTGGCGATCAACAGCCTGGGCTTCCTGCCCAAGGTCGCCGTCGATACAGCCAGCGACGTGTCGCGCTGGTGCCTGGTAGTGGCCATCTCCGCGCTCGGCATGAAAACGTCGTTCAAGGCCCTGATCGCCGCCGGCTGGCGGCCCGTGGCGGTGATGGTGCTGGAGACCGCCTGGATCGCCGGCCTGGTCCTGGCTGTGGTCGAGTTCGCCACCTAGAATTCTCCTTCACACCGGCCGGGCGAACAACGTTGCGGCAAACAATTGGTGGGCTAGGATGTCCGCTGGGCGTCAGAATGGACATTTGCCATGCCGACTTTCACGGCAGGCCCGCTGGGGGTCGACTTCGACCAGATTGACGTAGGCGGCCTTGCGGCCGGCCAAGCGTCGGCGATGGGCGCGACGTCATTTGTCATCACCACGGGCGCCGAGCAGGACCTGTTCCAAGGCAGCGGCTTCGTCTATGGCGGCGGCCTCTTGCCGACCGCCGGGGTGATCACCACCATCACCGACACCATCGGGGGCCAGCAGAGTTTCACGCTCGATGGCCTGAACCTCTCGACGGCCGATCTCAACGCCTGGGTAGTCAGCGATTCCAGCGAGGCCGCCAAGGAGACGCTGTTCGCCGGCGACGATGTGATCAACGGCTCGAACAGCGCCGACCTGCTGCGTGGATATGGCGGTGACGACACGATCAACGGCAACGATGGAAATGACCTGATCAATGGCGGCGACGGAAACAACTCCATCCACGGAGGGAATGGCGACGACGTCATCGCCGTCACCAGCGGATCGAACTACCTGCGCGGCGACGATGGCGACGACCATATCGTGGGCGGCTCAGGCTTTGACGACATCAATGGCAACAAGGGCAATGACACGATCGACGGCGGGCCTGGCGGCAACGACTGGCTGGTGGGCGGCCAGGGGGACGACCTGA
>NZ_SSMZ01000319.1 GCF_004799395.1 Phenylobacterium sp. | reverse complement strand
GTGGAACGCCTCGTCCGGGACGCCAAACTCTACGATATCGGCGCCGGCACCAACGAGATCCGGCGCTTCCTGATCGGACGGGAGCTGATCGGCGGATGAGGAAGCTGGGGGGCATTGTCACGGCGCTGGGGCTGGCCAGCCTGGCCGGCTGCGCCACTGCGCCGCCGCCTGCGCCCGAGTCAGCCGTCGCCTGCCCAGTGGGGCAGGAAGCGCGGCGCACGGCGCAGCTGTTCTTCGGCCGCAATGTCAGCGACAAGCCCGGCGTCAGCGAGGCCGACTTTCAGGCGTTCGTCGACAAGGACCTGACGCCGCGCTTCCCCGATGGCCTGACCGTGCTCGACGGCGGCGGCCAGTGGCGCGGCGCGGAGAACAAGCTGATCCGCGAGGCCTCAAAGGTGGTGCTGATCGTGCTGCCCAAGGGCCGCGACGTCTCCGGGCGGATCGACACCGTGCGCAACGTCTACAAGGCGCGTTTCCACCAGGATTCGGTGTTGCTGATCACCCAGGCCGCCTGCGTCTCGTTCTAGGCCCAACAACAAGGCCGCCGGATCCATGTCCGGCGGCTTTGTTTTCACACTCGCAGTCGGACCGCTAGCGCGGCGGAGTCGTGCTTCCGCTCGTCGTCGACCCGCCGGTCGTGGAACAGGGCTGGCCGCCCGCCGTCCGGGTGGCCGCTGGCGCGCAGGTCATGCGGCTGCGCGAGGTCGTGGACCCGGACGCGCCGGGCATGATTCCGGTGGCGGAGGTGTTCTGGCCGCTGGTCGTCGCGCTGCTGGCGGACGGCGTCGTCGGCGAGGGCGACGGCACGCCCGGCGAGGGCGTGGTGGTGGCGCCCGGCAGGGTCGAGGTGGTTCCGGGCAGGCTGGGCGTGCCGGGCTGGCCGGGCGCCGTCGGCGCGCCGGTGGCGGCGGGCGCCCCTGGCGTGGCGGGGACCTGGGCTGCGGTCGCGCCGGCGATCATCAGGCCCGCGGTGACGACGGCGCTGGCGAAGACTCTTGGCATAGGCATGGGTTGGCTCCTGCTTTTGCGAAAGGTGCAGGTCGCCAACCCCCAAGTCGGGGGCGAAAGTTCCCCCATCGCCGCCTCACGAATTGTTTCCGTGACCCAGGCGGAGCCGTCATTCGCCGGGGCGATAGGACCGTTCGGTGTGGCCTACCAGTTGGTCGGGATAGAAATAGACCTCCCGCAAATCCCCGGAGGCGTAGCGGGCGGCTTCGTCGCCGAAATGCTTCGACATCGGGTCGCCGCTCTCGCCGCCGGCCGTCACCGCGCGGGCGTGGATGCGGGGCCCGAACTCGACCACGGCCACGAAACTGTTGCCGCTGGAGCCATAGTATTTCTTGGTGTCCGGATAGCGCTTGGCCCCGAAGGAGGCGAGCGAGCCCCACTGTGACGACGCGAAGGGCACCGGGATCGACGCCGCCGCGTCGTCGAAGTGCGGGACGATGTTGTCGTCGATCCGCTGGAAGCGGTTGATCTGGCCCCAGGGCGTCTTCCAGGTCCCGAAGTCCTGGGTCAGACGGTCGATGCTCTCGGTCAGGGCGTCGAGCTTCTGCGCGGGGGTGGCGCGCGCGGCCATGTAGTCGTCCACATGCATGCCGGCCTTCTTGGCGTCGGCCGCGCACTTGGCCCACAGCGCCTCGCCCCAGCCCACCGCAAGCGAGGTCTCCACCGACGTCGCCGACCAGCGGTCGTCCCACGCGCGGAGCCTGGTCACGGATTCGGCGAGCCTGGCCTTCTGCGGATCCCCGGCGGGCAAGGCGTCGTAGGCGGCCGCCAGACCCGGGATCAGACGCGCGAAGGTGGGCAGATAGGAATCGAAATCGGTGGCGATCAGCTTGGCGAGCGTGAAATCGCTCTGGCCGGTCAGGACCCGCACAGCGTGCGCCGTCCGCGGGTTCTCGCCGGCCTGATCCATATACCGGGGGAAGTCGGCCTTCTTCGGGCTGTTGGGCCCGGCCGCCGACCAGGGGCTGTCGTTGGAATTGTAGACCCAGCCGTTGGATGGGTTGATCACCTTCGGCATCTCGGCGAAGGGCGTCACGCCCTGCCAATCGGTCGCAGGGTCCGAGCCGTCGACCGGCTTGGTGTAGTCGAAGCGGTTGTCGCGCTTGGGCATGAACTGCGGCAGCAGGAGCGCGGTCTCGCCCTTGGTGTCGGCGAACAGGGTGTCGTTCGAGGAGTTGGCGGCCAGCTCGGCGACCTTCAGGAACGAGGCGAGGTCCGTGGTCTTTGTACGGCCGAAGGACTGCTCGAGCGCCTCGATCGGCTTGTTCATCAGCGCGATGGCGATCCACTTGTCGCCATCGGCCCGCACCAGCGGGCCGTGGTGGGTGCGGTAGACCGTGAAGGTCTTGGCCGCCATCGTCCCCTCCGGCGTGCGGTAGGGCACGGTGATGGTCGAGACCCCCACCGGCCGCTCTTCCGCGCCATAACGGTAGAAGAGCTTGCCGCCCCTGCGAACGATGGTCTCGGCGAACTCATCTATGGTGTCGGCGCCGGTGGAGGTGTGCATCCAGCCAGCGTGGGGGTTGAACCCCTGGTAGATGAAGAACTGGCCCCAGGTCGCCGCCCCATAGGCGTTCAGTCCTTCGTCGCTGGTCATCTGCAGTTCGGAGCGGAAGTAGAACGAGGTGTGCGGGTTGATCAGCAGCAGCGCGTGGCCGTCCCGGGTGATCTGGGGGCCGATGGCCATGCCGTTGGAGCCCGACGGCTCCTTGAACTTCAGGCTTTCGGCCTCGGCCAGCTTCAACTTGCCGCCGGCCGCCTCCGGATCGCCGTAGAAGGCCTCCAGAGCCGGCAGGGACACCTTCTCGATGTCGCCGCCGATGCTCCCCTCCGTGAACGAAAGCGCCATCCAAGGCTCAAAATGCTTGAGCACCTTCGGATGCGCGCCGGGGTGCGTCGCCAGGTAGTAGTTCAGCCCATCCGCCCAGCCGTCCATCAGGGCCCGCAGCCAGGCCGGGCTGGCGGCATATTTCGCTTTCAGATCAACCGGATCGACGAATAGCTTCTGGCGCAGATCCTGCCAGATCGCCGCCTGGCCCTGCGCCTCGGCGGTGCGGCCGAGCGAGGTCAGGTAGTTCATCTCCACCCGATTGAAGTCGTCCTCGGCCTGGGCGTAGATCATCCCGAACACGGCCTGAGCGTCGGTCCTGCCGCGCACGTGGGCGATGCCCCAGTCGTCGCGGACGATGGTCACCTGGGCGGCCTCGGCCTTCAGCCGCGCCAGGTCCTTGGACGGCGCGGCCACGACCGGAAAGGCCAGCGAGCTGACCAGGGCAGCCACAGCGAGAAAGCGGGTCTTCGACATGTTGGAACGGCCCCTGGAATCCATGGCCGGACCTTCGCGAGGGGACACCGGGAAAGCAAGCGGGCAGGGGCGGCTATCGTCGCCCTTCGCGCCTATTGCGTCGTTGGCGTCGCGCCATGGTCGAAGCCTGGGTCGCGCCGACGCCCGCCTCCGGAGCTGTGGAAATAGGAGTCCAGCCCAAACTTCACAGCCCTCAGGTTCTCGCCGGTGAAGGCTCCAGACATGCGAAGGGCCGCCCCGTCGCCGGAGCGGCCCTGCAGACTTTCTGTTCGCAGCCGATTTAGGCCGCGAGGACGGCCTGACGGCGCTGGCGGCGGAGCGCCGCGCCGGCGAGGCCGAAGCCGCCGATCATCAGCGCCCAGGTCGTGGGCTCAGGCGCGGCGCTGCTGTTGAGGAATTCGACGCGGAGGCCGCTGGGGTTGCCGGTCTCCTGGCCGAAGTTGATCACATCGATCGTCAGGGTGTTCTGGCCGGCCTGGAAGCCGCTCGACGCGGCGAAGTTGGTCCAGCTCGAGAAGCCGCCGATCGGCGCGCCGCCGTCGGAACCGAGGATGGCGTTCCCGTTCAGCTCGATCCACTGGATGCCGTTGTCGGCGGCGAACTGACCCACGAAGCTGGCGTCGGCCGCTTGGCCGGCGGAGAGGTCGAAGGTCAGCGAGTATTGATAGAAGCCGTTGTTGCGCGGATCGACGGAATCGCCGGCGTTGTCCGTCGGAGTGATCCAGCGCGAGGCCGTGTCGGAGTTTTCGTCCAGCCAGGGTCCGTTCAGCGGAAAGACGCCTTGGGTGCCGCTGATGAAGGCGCTGCCGCCATCCAGCGTCCAATGGCCATCGACGCCGTTCGGCGCCTGGACGCCGGCGTCGGTGACGCCAGTGTTGTAGAGCCCCACGATGGATCCTGCGTGGGCGGCGCCGGTGAGCATCAAAGCACTCGCCGCAGCGGCCACAAAAGCCAGAGTCTTCATAGTCAGCACCCTCATCGCGGGAACCATCGCCGTGCGACGCTGCGCGGCCTGGATGGTCAACAATAGGTTGCCAACTAGCACAGCCTTCCCGTCGGTCTAGAGGTTTCCTCCAAGAATCCCGTTATTTCAGCGTGACTTAGTTAATATTCCCGCGACAGGGGATTAACTCGCCTCGCACCGTTTGCCCCCGACGGTGAGCTCAGGTCGGGCGGCCTTCGGCGAGACCCGATGACGCCCGCGGTCTCGACCCCACGCCGCAGGGTTGCAGACATGCGAAAGGCCGCCCCGTCGCCGGAGCGGCCTTTCCATAGTCGGACCGCAGAGCGGTACGCGACCCTATGCCAGAGCTAGGCCTAGGCGCGGACCCCGCAAGCGGAGGTCCAGGTCACGGTCACCGGGCTACGGTTTTCACTATGAGACACTGGATCACCTCCTTTCAGTTGCTGAGCAAGGACCCCTAATATGGGTCGGTTCGGGCGTCCGCGCAAACGCCGCCTACGCGATATTTCAGCGCGGAAGGGCGGCGACCTTGTCAGCCTTCTGCTCTTCCAGGCTGCGGCGGCGGCGCAGCGATTGGACGGGGCGGTCGAGCTTGTCCAGCGCCTCGATGGTCGCGCGGTAGCCCTCGGCGACGGCAGGCTCGTAGGCGCTGAAGTCGCGGATTTCCACCTTGGAGGTGTCGGGCATCACCAGGACATCGGTGGCGTCCCGCGCGGCCGTCAGGTCCCGCGAGGTCGAGACCGTCGCGGCGCGCATCAGGAGCGAGACGATCGGCGGCCCCTTGCGCCACTCGCCCGACCAGATCCAGCGCCACACCGAGGCCGGTCGCGCCACGTCGTCGGCGGTGATGCTGCGCCCGGTGGTGACGTCGACGCCGACGATGGGGCCGAGCTGGCTGGCGCGCATCACGTCGGCGGGGAAGTTCTTCATCACCGCGCCGTCCACCAGCACGTTCTGGTCGTCGGTGGCCGGCGGCAGGATGCCGGGGAGCGAGACCGAGGCCCTGAGCGCGCGGCGCAGCAGTCCGCGGCGGTGCATCTGATAGGCGCCGGTGGTCAGGTTCGACGACAGGCAGAAGAACGGCAGCCAAAGGTCGGCGATCTGGGTGTCGCCGAAATGGTGCGCCAACCGCTCGTTGACCTTCAGGCCGTGGGTCATGGCGAGCAGGGGCAGGGCGATATCGGTGAGCGGGCTGGTGTCCACGAAGGCTTCGCGGATGCGCACCTGCAGCTCCTCATCATTCCAGCCCATGGCCACGCCGGCGGCGATCACCGCTCCCATGGAGACGCCGCCTACGAAGTCGATGGGCACGCCGCGCTCGCGCAGCGCCCTGACCGCGCCCACGTGGGCGTAGGCCCTGGCCCCGCCGCCGGAGAGCACCAGGCCGACCGACTGCCCGGTGAGCACGCGCGCCAGCCGCTGCAGGTCGCCGTTGTGATCGCGCCGCATATGGAACAGCCGCGCCGGGGTGGCCGCATCCAGCCACGCCTCGGAGCCCTGCGGCCGGTCGATATCCGGCGGCTGCAGCAGGATCAGGTCCACGAGCTGCTGGGCCTGCAGCGGGGAGGGCAGGTCAGTCGCCGCCTGGGGCTTGGGCGCAGTTCGGTCGCCGCGGCCGACGCGGAACAGCCGATCCACCTGGCGGGCCACCACCAGCCGCCAGCCGGCGTCGGCGGGCTCGGCGACGTAGAGGACGAAGTCGTGGGTCCGCTCCACGTCGGAGAACCATTCGGTGGGCGCGGTCTGCGCTTCGGCGCCGATGGTGGTCACCGAATAGCCGAGGCGGCCGATCTCCTGGGCCAGCCGCTCGACCAGGGGCCGCAGGAGCCCGCTGGCGCCCAGGGGGACGAAGCCGAACACCGAGGGCTCGCCGATCCCGCCACGGGTCACCGCCTGGCGGCTACGCAGCATCATAAGCTTGGCGAGCTCGATCATCACCGCGGTGTCGGCCTCGCAGGCCTCCAGGAAGACATCGCGTGGGACCGCAATGATTTCGCTGTCCCGCAGCGCCACCACGTCGGCGGAGTGGGGCGATCCGGCGATCAGCGACATCTCCCCGGCCGGCTCGCCGGGTCGGATCACGCCCAGGAACTGTACTTCGTGGCCCTGCTCGCGGCGGAAGGCGCCAAGCCGGCCGGCGCGCACGAAATAGAGCTGGTCGGACGGGTCCCCGGCCGCGAAAAGCGTCGCCCCGCCGGGCAGCGAGAACCACACGGACTCGCTCTGCACGCGCTCCTGATGAAAGAGCCGCGCCAGCGCCGATTCGTCGGG
>NZ_SSMZ01000318.1 GCF_004799395.1 Phenylobacterium sp. | reverse complement strand
AGATCAGCGGCGGACGGCTGGGCTACGTCCACATCGCCGACATGTCGTCGGAGGCCCTCGACCAGCTCTACCTGGGCCTCGACGCCCAGAACCAGGGCAAGGAGGGTGTCGTCGTCGACGTACGCAACAACAACGGCGGCTTCGTGAACGGCTATGTCCTCGACGTCTTCGCCCGCAAGAACTTCCTGACCATGACCGCGCGCGGGGAGACCGGCGTGCCGAGCCGCCAGGCGTTGGGCCAACGCGCGCTCGGCTTGCCGACCGTGCTGCTGACCAACGAATCCTCGCTCTCCGACGCCGAGGATTTCACCGAGGGCTACCGGACGCTGAAGCTCGGCAAGGTCGTCGGCGTGCCGACCGCCGGCTGGATCATCTACACGTCCAACACGCCACTGGTGGACGGCTCGGTTGTCCGGGTGCCCTCGACTCGCATCCAGGGCGCGGCGGGCGACGACATGGAGTTGCACCCGCGGCCGGTCGACGTCACGGTCGAGCGCCCGCTCGGGGAAACCGTCTTGGGCCAGGACGGGCAGTTGGAGGCCGCGGTCGCAGAATTGCTCAAGGAACTGGGGCCAAAACCGCCGGCCCACTGAAGCCTCGCCTTGCTCCGCGTGAAATCCGCCCGCAATCTTAGGGGGAGGATTTCAAAGAAAAGCATTTCGGGGAGCGAATTATGAGAATGCCCATGTGGCTGGCGGCGTTAGCCGCCATGGCCTTGCCATTGGCTGCGCCCCTTGCAGCCCATGGGCAGGACGCCGGGGAAGGCGTCTTCAACGCCCACTGCAAGGCCTGCCACGACCCCAATATCGACCGCGCGCCCAGCAAGGCGACCCTGGCCACCTATCCGCCGGCGCAGATCGTCGACGCCCTGACAAACGGGGTGATGAAGCCGATGGCGGCGGGCCTCTCCGAGGCCGACAAACAGGCCGTCGCCGCCTATCTGACCGGCGCCCAGCCCGCCCAGACCGCCGCCGCGGCGCCCGCTGGCCGTGCGGCGCCTGCCCCGGTCGGCGTTGACGTGAAGTGCGCGGTCAATCCGCCGATCCGCGCCACCGGCAGCGACTGGACCAGCGTCGGCTTCGATCCCACGTCGCACCGCTACCAGCCCAGGCCCGGGCTCACGAAAGCCGATGTGCCGAAGCTGAAGGTGAAGTGGTCCTTCGCCATGCCAGGCGGAATGCCCACGGTGATCGGCGACTGGCTGTTCGTCACCAACCGTTCGGGCAAGTTCTACGCCCTCGACGCCGCCACCGGCTGCGTGCGCTGGGTGGTCGAGGGCGCGGTCTCGCGCACGACGCCGATGGTGGTGAAGTCCGACGTCTCGCCCAGCGGCTGGCTGACCCTGATCGGCGAGCGAGACCGGACGACGCACGCCTTCGACGCCCAGACCGGCAAGGAAATCTGGCGTTCGGGGCAGCTTGAGGCCAATCCGGTGGCGGGGATCACCGGCGCGCCGGTGATCTCCGGCGATCAGGTCTTCGTGCCCATGACGTCTGGCGAAGAAGGCGCCGCGCGTCAGCCCTCCTATAGCTGCTGCAGTTTCCGCGGCTCGGTCGTGGCCCTCGATCTCAAGACCGGCAAGACGCAATGGCAGACCTATGTGATCGGCCAGCCGCCGCATCCGACCCACAAGAACTCGGCGGGGACCATGATGCAGGGTCCCGCCGGCGGGGCGATCTGGTCGGCGCCCAGCGTCGACGCCAAGCGTGGTGTGGTCTACGTGGCCACAGGCGACAGCTACACCGAGGTCGACACCAAGGGCGCCGACGCGATCTTCGCCATGGACGTCAAGACCGGCAAGGTCCGCTGGTCCAACCAGGTGACCGAGGCCGACAACTTCATCGTCGGCTGCAACGCCGCCACCAAACCCGCCAACTGCCCCAGTCCCGACGGCCCGGACTACGATTTCGGCGCCTCGCCGATCCTGTTCCATCTGGCCTCAGGCAAGGACGTGGTTCTTTCGGGCCAGAAGTCGGGCGTCGCCTTCGGCATGGACGCCGACAGCGGCAAGACGCTGTGGAGCCGGCGCGTCGGCTCCGGGTCCTCGTTGGGCGGCATCGAATGGGGCATGGCAGCGGATGAGCGCCGCCTCTACGTCGCCAACGCCGACACCGTGAACCTGCTGGAAGAGAACCTGAAGAAGCTCGGCCGATCCGCCGTGACGACACAGCTCGGCCCGCCGAAGCCCGGCCTGACAGCGATCGATCCGGCCACCGGCAAGGTGCTCTGGAACGTCCCCGCGCCTGTCGCGCCCTGCCACTACGCCGGTGACCGGTCCCGCGACCGCGGCGGCGGCGATTGCGTGCGAGCCCAGTCTCAGGCGCCGTCGGTGATGCCGGGCGTGGTGTTCTCCGGAACCATGGACGGCTGGCTGCGGGCCTATGACGCCGCCACCGGCAAGATCCTCTGGGCCGATAGCACCACGGACCGCACCTACGACACCGTCAATCAGGTGAAAGGCCAGCCGGGCGGTAGCCTGGACGGCCTGGGCGCCGCCATCGCCGGCGGCCGCGTCTATGTGATGAGCGGCTTCAACGGCGCGGCCAACACCGGCGGCAACGGGACCAACGTGCTCCTCGCCTACTCGGTCAACGGCAAATAGTCAGGTCCTCCCACGCCGGCCCCAGCGGGGTCGGCGTCAATTCCTACTAAAAGTTTAGTTGACGATCCCGCGCCGCCGGGGCGATGACTCCGAAAGTCTTAGGAGTCTCCCCCATGGCCGCCTCGCCCCGCGCCAAATCGACCGGCGTCCTGACGCCGCTGGAGCTGCAGATCATGCAGGTCCTCTGGGACGCCGGCCCCAGCACGGTCTCTGCGGTGCAGGAGAAGCTGGGCTCGGACCTCGCCTACACCACCGTCCAGACCATGCTGAACGTGCTCCTGCGCAAGAAGAAGGTGCGCCGCGCCGCCGTCGGCCGCGCCTTCGCCTACCAGGCCGCCGTCAGCCGGGAGCGTGCCGTGGGCACGGCGCTCAAGGACCTCGTCTCGCGGATGTTCGGCGGCTCTGGCGAGGCCCTGCTGATGGCCCTGATCGACGCCGAACAGATCACCCCGGAAGAGATCGCCCGCGCCTCCCAGCTGGTGGGCCGCGACGACAAGACTGAGACCAAGTGATGCGAGAGCTGCTCGTCGCCTACCTGCTGAACGCCGCCTGGCAGATCCCGCTGGCCGCCATCGGCGCGCCGCTGGTCTGCCGCTTCGCCGGCCTGACGCCGAAGGCCCGCAACCGGGTGTGGCTGGGCTTCCTGCTGGCCGGCGCCCTGGCGCCCGCACTAGCGTTCAAGCCGCCAACGATTTCAGCCGCCACCGCGCCGGAGTCGTTCGCGTCAAACGCCGCCTTGACCGCCGTCGCGACGGCGCCAACGCCCAGCCTGCTCTCCGAGGAATGGCAGGCCTTTCGCGACATGTTCGCCAGCGCGGCCGCCCATGCCGCGCCGGTCCTGATGGTCCTCTTCGCCTTGACCGGCCTCGTCGTCGCGGCGCGCCTGATCGCCGCCAGCATCGCGGCCCACCGGTTGGTGCGGCGCTCGCGGCCCGCCACCTTGGCCGGCGAGGTCACCGCCGCCCTCGAAGCCTTCGCCGACCAGCACGGCCGCCCGGTCCTGCAGGTCCGCTGCTCGCCCGATGTGCGCACGCCGGCCGTCGTCGGGGCGCTGAAGCCGGTCATCCTGATCCCCGAGCGCCTTGCCGTGAGCCGCGAAGACCTGCGCGCGGCTTTGCTGCATGAGGCCGCCCACGTGGTGCGCCGCGACTACGCGGTGAACCTGGCCTGCGAGGTGCTCACCCTGCCGGTCAGCTGGCACCCCGCCCTGATCGCCCTGAAGGCCGGGGTCCGGCGCAGCCGCGAGCTGGCCTGCGACGCCATGGCCGCCGGCGCGATGGCCCCCGATCAGGCCTTAGCCCACCAGGCCTACGCCAAATGCCTGCTCTCCCTCGCCCGCGCCCTCGGCGCCAGCCCACCTGCCCGTGACGCCGCCCTGCTGGTCGGCCTCTTCGGCCGCACCGATCTGGAAGACCGTGTCATGCACCTGATGAACCCTGCCCCCGCCGCCCGCGGTCCGCTGCACGCCGCTCGCCTCTGCGGCGCCGGCGCGATCGCCACCGGCCTGCTGGCGACCGCGCTCGTCCTGCACGTCTCGCCTGCCGTCGCCCAGCAGCCTGTCGTCAGCCGCACGGCCCTGGCCGAACCCCTGGCCGCTGCGGCGCCGCCTGCGCCGGTCGCCGCGCCCGCTCCGGCCGCGGAGCCTGCCGGCCCGGCGCCGCCGACGGCGCCGACGCCCCCCGACGCCAAGCACGCCCATCATCACAGCTGGGTGCAGATCAACGACAAAGGCGTGCTCATCAACGAGAGCGACGGCGCGTATGAACACCACTGGACCGCCATCGACGGCCAGTCCTTCTCCGTCAGCACCAACAACGCCGCGGACTTGACGGCCGAACAGAAGCGCCATCTGGAGAGCGTTGTCGCCGACGCCGAGCGTGAAGGCGCCGAGGCCCGCAAGCTGACCGAGTCTCCCGAATTCAAGGCCAGGATCGCCAAGGCCAAGGAAGCTGGCGAAGCCGCAGGCAAGATGGTCGAATCCCCGGAATTCAGGGCGCAGATCGAAAAGGCTCGCGCCGACGCTGTGGCCAGCGCGAAGTTCACCGAGTCTGCGGAGTTCAAAGCTCAGATCGCAAAGGCGAAGGAGGCCGGCGAAGCGGCCCGTACGATGGTCGAATCGCCTGAATTCAAGGCCCAGATCGCCAGCGCCCGGATCACCGAGTCCTCGGTATTCAGAGCCCAGATGGCCAAGGCCCGCGAAGCCGGCGACGCCGCCCGAAAGATGGTCGAATCCTCCGAGTTCCGAGCCCAGATCTCCAAGGCCAGGTCCGATGGCGAGGAGATCCGCAAATTCACGCAGTCCGCCGACTTCAAGGCCCGCATCGACGCCGCCCGTCAGGCCGGCGAGGCCGCCCGCGATTTGACCCAGTCGGCGGAGTTCAAGGCCAGCATCGCGCGCGCCCGCGCAGCCGCCGAACGTCTGCAGCGCGAGGTCGACGCCCTGGACGACCAGCCCTCGCGCGCCACGCCCTGATCACCTAAGGCGTCGGGCCGCCGCCGTTCTGGAACTCGAACGCCGGCTCTTTCGGCCGGCCGCCGCCGAACGACCAGCTGAGGCCGACGCGGAACTGGCGGGTGTCGAAATCCGCCTTGGTCCGTTCGATCAGCGCCGGCGTGTCAGCGCGATAGAAGCTGAAGAAGCTGTGGAATACATCCTGGGCGGTCACCACCAGGAACAGCTTGTCCGTCAGCTTGCGGCGATAGCCCAGGTCGAACCCCAACAGCGGCGATTGCGCACCCTGAGGGGTCAGTTCCTTGCCCTGCACGAAGCCATTGAATTGGAAAAGGTCGGTCGGCGTCGCCTGCCAGGTGAGGCTGCCATGGCCTTCTTCGCTCACCAGGGAGCGTGTCGGTGCGAACTGAGGCCCGAGGGTGTCGAGCTGGTTCCAGCTGAGACTGGCGCTGAAATTATAGTTGACCGTCGAGGTGATCTTGCCGCTGGCGACCTCTTCCACACCGGCGAAGCGGCTTTGCGCGGCGTTATCGCGCTCGTTCAGGAAGACACCTGCGCCGAGGTCGTGCAGGACCTGAGCGAATCCATCGCGGTTCTCCCGGTAGTAGAGGGTGGTGACCAGGACCAGCGGCGAGCGCCGGTACTCGTAGCCCAGCTCGAACGACTGGGTCTGTTGCGGCTTCAGATGCGCATTGCCGGACTGGAAGTTCAGCGGGTCGATCTCGAAACGGAAGGCGTTGAAGGCGCTGGGATCGGGCCGCTGGATGCGGTGGCTATAGCTGGCGGTGAACTGTTGAGTGTCTGACACTTTCCAGTTCAGGTGCAGGGTCGGATAGGCCCGCAGGTAGTCGATCTCGTTCTCTTGGCCGAGCGTCGCCTGGTCGAGGTGGATCTGAACGTCCTCGACCCGCAGGCCCGCCAGCATCGTCACCGCGCCCATCGGCCGCTCATAGGTCGCGTAGGCCGCGCCCACCGTCTGACGGAACTCGAAGAGGTTTGTCAGTGTCGGATCGGGGCCTTCCGCATCCAAGGCGGCGCCTTCGAAGCCGCGGTTGCGGTAGCTGTTGTCGACGTGGTCGATGTCGAAGCCGGCCTTCAGCTTGGCCATATCGCCCAGCGGCTGCGTCCAGTCGCCCTTCAGTTCGACATGGTGCTGGTGGTTGTTGATCGCCTGCCGATCGAATTCCTCCGCCGCGGTCGGGACCTGGTCGAGCGTGTGACCAGAGCGGGTGCGCGCGTCGTTGATCTCTTCGAGGCTCAGGCTCATGGCGAAATCGCCATCGCCCGCCAGTTTCTGGCGCAGGCTGGCGCTCACCTCGCCCGCGGCTCGCTTCTGATGGATATCGAGGTCACGCCTGAAGCTCCCGGCGGGCGCGTCCCCGGGGCCGAACTCGCTGACCAGCGCAGGTCCGGTCAGCAGGAAGTCGGTGAAGTTGCCGTGCGTTTCGAATCCGATCCGGGTCTTCGGCGTCAGGTCGTAGTCGACGCCAATCCGAGCGTTCACGGACTCTGCCAGGAAGTGCTGGGTCTGCTCCTGATCGACGCCGTCGAAGCCGCCCGCAGGATCAGGGCTCAGCCGATCGTCGGCCTGGTTCAGCTTCTGCTTGTCGTGGCGTACGCTGAGATCGCTGGAAACCGTCAGCTTGTCGGAGTTGTAGCCCAGGCTGACCCCGGTGTTGGCGCGCAGTTCGTCGCCGACCGTGCCCCGCACGGAGCCGGTGAGGCCGACGCCCCTCGAATGCTTGGTGATCAGGTTGATGATCCCGGCCGTGCCGTCGGTCTGGAATTCGGCAGACGGGTTGGTGATCACCTCCACGCGGGCGATGGAGTCCGCCGGCAGGGACTGCAGCGCCTGGGCCTTGTTGTCGCCCTGGAACAGGCTGGAAGGCTTGCCGTCGATCAGGATGGTGACGTTGGGATCGCCGCGCAGGCTGACATTGCCCTGCACGTCCACCTCCACCGACGGCACATTTCGCAGGGCGTCGGTGATGGCGCCGGACTGGGCCTGCAGGTCCTTGGTCACGTCATAGCTTTTCCGGTCGATGGAGATCTGAACAGGGACCGCTGCCTGGCCGGTGACCACCACCTCGCCGACCGTCCGGTCGCCAGTCTTGGGCGCAGGGGCCTTCGACGGCTCGGGCTTTGCCGGCGTCGCCTCGGTCGCGGGCGGATTGGCGGCCGGCGGAACCTCCTGAGCGGCGACCAGGGATGGCAAGGCGGCGGCGACAACGATGGAGATGAGCCCCGTGCGCACGATTCTTGCCTCCGAATTTACTGGCCGAAGCGGCCGGACCAGCTATGATACAGGCGTATTCTGAATGAAAGTACACGTGTATTTTCGGTAAGGCGCGAAAAATGCCGGTGATCAGGATTTCCGGAGCCGAGAGCCAGATCATGGAGGCCCTTTGGCGCGCCGGGCCGCTGACCCCCGACGGCATAGTGGCCGAGGTGGGCGAGGCCAACGGCTGGGCGCCCGGCACGGTGAAGACCCTGATCACCCGCCTCTTGCGCAAGAAGGCCATCGAGGGCCGGCGCGAGGACGCGGGCTATGTCTACCGCCCGCTGATCAGCCGCGAGAGCTATGTGCAGTCGGAGAGCCAAGGGCTGGTCGACCGCCTGTTCGGCGGCGAGGTCGCGCCCCTGGTCGCCCATTTCGCCGAGCACCGCGCGCTGACGCCGAAGGACATCGAACTGCTGAAGTCCCTCATCGCCAAGCTGGAGGGCGACGATGAGTGACATCCTCGTCCCCTTGCTGCGCCTGAATCTTGTGGCGGCCGCGGCGATCGGCGTCGTCCTGGTCCTGCGCGTTCCGGTCAGGCGAACGTTCGGGCCCCGCATCGCCTACGGGCTCTGGAGCCTCGTGGCGCTGGCGGTCGCGGCCATGCTGGCGCCCGCTCGGAAAGTGTGGCTTCCCCACCCAGACGCAGGCGTCGGCCGGGCCGCCGGGCCGGACGTCCTGTTCGTCGCGCACCCCGGCTTCGCCCCGAGCTTGCGCCTCGGCGGCGCGCCGGACCTGTCGACGGGTCTTGGCCTCCTGTGGATCGCCGGCGGACTGACGGCACTTCTCTGGCTGGCCTGGAGCCAGGTCCGGTTCGATCGAGCGGTGCGCGTGGGCCGCGCCGGTCCCGCCGTGGTCGGCGTCGTGCGGCCGCGGATCGTTGTCCCGGACGACTTCGCCCAGCGCTATTCCCCGTCGGAGCAGCAGGTCGTCCTGGCGCACGAGTCGACGCACATCCGGCGCCACGATTCCCGGATCAACGCGCTGATGGCCTTCGTGCGCTGCGCCAGCTGGTTCAATCCCGCGATCCATCTGATGGCGCACTTTCTGCGCATCGACCAGGAATTCGCCTGTGACGCTCAGGTGATGGCCCGCCACCCGCGTGCGCGGCGCACCTACGGCCAGGCGATGCTGAAAACCCAGCTTTCCAACCGTCCGCTGCCGCTGGGATGCTACTGGCCGGCCCAGGCGGCCCACCCACTGGTCGAGCGCGTCCGCCTGCTCTCGCGTCCGCGGCTCGGCGTCATGGGGCGAAGCCTCGGCCTCGTCCTCGTCGGCCTCGTCACCCTGGGCGGCGCAACCACGGTCTGGGCCACGCGGCCAGCCCAGGTGGTGCTGGTCGCCGCACCGCAAGCGCCCACCAGCGCGCCGTCCGCACCCGCCGCCCAGGCCGACCTCCAGACCCGCCCGGCCTCGCGGGCGCCGCTGGCGGCGCAGACCTCCCAAGCGTCCGCCGCGGTGGCCGAACCGCCGGCCGACGCCGTCACTGAGGTCACTGACGACCCGCAGCAAGCTGGTCCCGACCGCCGCCTGCTGCCGCCTGGCTTCTTCGGCCCGCCGCGCCGGATCCATGGCCTCGCCGACTGGTCCTCGGTCGCGCCGGGCTCGGCCGTCCGCGTGGTGGCCGCCATGAGGGATCCCGACGGCGTACCCCTGGTGACGGACCTCACCGCCTTCGGCTCCCAGTCGCGCTACCGGCTGGGCTACATCGCTCGCACGCCCAGCCGCTACAAACTCTTCACCAGCGTCGCCCAGCACGGCGAGCGCCTGACGGTCACCGCCGGACTCAACCGCAGCCTATCGCCCATGGTCAGCGGGACCATCGAGCTCGCGGCCGGCGAGACCGGGACCATCGCCCTGCCCAATGGCCTGAGTATCGTTGTCACGACCACTGTCCGCGCCGAAACCCCCCAAGAGATCGCCGAGAGCCACGGCCGGGCCCGCGTCGACGTTCTGATGTGGCCGCACGACGCTTAGGGTGAAGGCCATCCTGATCCTCGCCGCCGCGCTCGCTGGGTTCGCGACCGCGGCGTCCGCCGAAAGCGGCTTCCTGGACCGCAGCGTGGTGGTGGCGGGCGCCACGTATCGCTATCAGGTCTATGTTCCGCCGGGGTACGATGGCAAAAGCGCCCTGCCGATGGTCGTCGATCTGCACGGCATCGGCCTGCAGGGCGACGACGGCCTGCAGCAGACCACCATCGGCCTGGCCGCCGCCATCCGGAAGAACCGGGCCCGGTTTCCGGTGATCGCCGTCTTGCCGCAGGACCAGGCCGGCAAGCGCTGGCTGGACACCGACATGGAAGACCTCGCCATGGCTGAGCTGGACGCGACGGCGCGCGAGTTCCGCACCGATCCGGCCCGGGTCTACCTCACAGGCTTTTCGATGGGCGCGACGGGCGCCTATCGCATCGCCTATCGCTGGCCGCGCCGGTTCGCCGCCGTGGCCGTCATCGCCGGGCGGGTCACAACCGCCGACGTGAAGACCTACAGCGAAGCCGACAAGGCCGCCGACCGTGTGGCCAATCCGTTTGTGGCTGAGGCTGATCCCTTCGCCGCCCTGGCCAGGGGCCTTGGGGCCCTCCCCGTCGCCATCTTCCACGGCGACGCCGACACCACCGTGCCGGTGGAGCAGTCCCGACGCCTCGCCGCCGCGCTCAGGGCCGCCGGCGGCGAGCTCCGCTACAGCGAGAATCCCGGCGGCAATCACTACGACACCGCCGAGAAGGCCTACGGCGACGAGGACTTCATGCCCTGGCTGCTGGCCCACGCCCGCAAGCCCGCAAAGTGAGCAGATCGAGCGGCGACTGAACCTCGACGACGCCCAGCGCGTTGACTTGACGGTCGCGGCCCGTATGTTCCGGCGCGTGCGACGATCTCCGTTCGCGCCGCCGCGGCGCGCCCGCCCATTCGTGGGCGGCCTCTCCGCACAAAATCGTACCGAATGACCGAATTTTCCGAACTTGGACTTTCGCCTGCCACGCTGCAGGCCGTCGCCGACACCGGCTACACCACCGCGACCCCGATCCAGGCCGAGGCCATCCCGCACGCCCTGCACGGTCAGGATGTGCTGGGCATCGCCCAGACGGGCACCGGCAAGACTGCCGCGTTCACCCTGCCGATGATCGACCGCCTGGCCGCCGGCCGCGCCCGCGCGCGCATGCCCCGCGCCCTGGTGATCGAACCGACGCGGGAACTGGCCGACCAGGTCGCCGCCTCCTTCGAACGCTACGCCAAGGGCCAGAAGCTCTCCTGGGCGCTGTTGATCGGCGGCGTCTCCTTCTCCGACCAGGAGCTGAAGCTCGACCGCGGCGTCGACGTGCTGATCGCCACGCCGGGGCGCCTGCTCGACCATTTCGAGCGCGGCAAGCTCCTGATGACCGGCGTGCAGATGCTGGTGGTCGACGAGGCCGACCGCATGCTCGACATGGGCTTCATCCCGGACCTCGAGCGCATCTTCAAGCTGACGCCGGTGAAGAAGCAGACGCTGTTCTTCTCCGCCACCATGCCGCCGGAGATCACCCGGCTCACCAAGCAGTTCCTGAAGGATCCGATCCGCATCGAGGCCTCGCGGCCCGCGACCACGGCGGAGACCATCACCCAGTATCTGGTGCGCATCCCGACCCAGGACCAGAAAGCCAAGCGCACCGCGCTTCGCATGCTGATCAGCCGCGATGACGTGAAGAACGGCATCGTCTTCTGCAACCGCAAGTCGGAAGTCGACATCGTCGCCAAGTCCTTGAAGACGCACGGGCTGGACGCCGCGCCGATCCACGGGGACCTGGACCAGCAGACCCGCATGCGGACGCTGGAAAGCTTCCGCAACGGCTCGCTGAAGCTGCTGGTCGCCTCCGACGTCGCCGCGCGCGGCCTCGACATCCCCGACGTCAGTCACGTCTTCAATTTCGACGTGCCGCACCACGCCGACGACTATGTCCACCGCATCGGCCGGACCGGCCGCGCCGGCAAGCTCGGCCAGACGTTCATGATCGTCACCCCGGCCGACAGCCGCAACCTCGACAAGGTGCTGAAGCTGATCGGCAAGACGCCGGAAGAGATCAAGCTTGAGGCCGACTGGGCCAATATCAAGGACGAGCCGCGCAGCTCGCGCGGCGGTGACCGCGACCGTGGCCGCGGCGGGCGCTCAGCCCCGTCCAGCCGCGACCGCGACCGCGACCGC
>NZ_SSMZ01000317.1 GCF_004799395.1 Phenylobacterium sp. | reverse complement strand
AGATAGGGCCGGCAGGTGCAGATGTCGGAGCCGAACACGTCGGAGCCGTTGCACTCGTCGTGGACGCGGCAGGTCAGGGTGTAGCGCTTGTTGCCGATCTTCGCCGGGTCGCCGAACATATAGAGGGTGATGCCCCCGATCGGCGGCAGGAAGACCTTGATGTCCGGTCGGGTGACCAGCTCCGGATACATGCCGCCGGTCTGTTCAAAGAGGGTGCGGCGCAGCTGCTGCTCATCCACCTCGAAGCGTTCGGCGACGCCCGGCAGGCACCAGACCGGGTCAATGGCGGCCTTGGTCACCGCCACGTCGCCGTTCTCGTGCACAACCGTCCCGTCGACCTTCAGCCGGCCCTTGGCGATGGCGTCGTGGATCTCCGGCAGGTCGATGCGCGCCTTGGTGACCGCGATGGTCGGGCGGATGTCGACGCCCTCGGCCAGTTCGGCGGCGAAATCCTCGGCCACCCGGTGGCCCCACGGATCGAGGCTGACGATCTTGCCCGGCTCATGCCATTGCGCGTGCGGGCCGATCGGAACCACCGGATAGGTGTTGTGCAGCTCCGGCCGCGTCTCGGCGGCCATGGCGCCCGAAGAGATCGCCAGCGCGCGATAGATCGAATAGGCGCCGCCATGCGCGCCGATAGCGTTGCGGTCCGCGCCGGCGTTCGGCGTGGCGATGACTGGACCGCGCTCGCGGGCGGTCTTGGCGTCCCAATGGATGGGGAAACGGCTCGCTGTCCCGTGGCCCGGGTGCGACGTGAGCCGGATGTGAGATGTCCTGTTGGCGGACATGGGCTCTCAAGCCTCCAGAATCGAAAAAGGCCCTGCGCCGTTCGCCGGCATAGGGCCTTTGAGCGGAGATCAAACACCAGCCCATTTGACTTGGCAAGCGTTACGACTTTGCTCCGTGTCCGGCACGGCGCTGATTTGGCTCGGTTTTGTGCGCCGCCGCCGGGGGCGCTGGCGCAGGGGCCGGCGGCGGCCTACGACTGCGGACGCCGGGCGGGCCTCGCCCCCAGAGACTGGAATTCCGACCGCCCGTGACCGTCCAGGCCTACCGCGCATCCCTGCTCCACATGCTGGAGGATCCCTGCCGGGCTCCGGCCGAGGTCGCCTGCGCCTACCATGCCGACGGCCTGCTGGTGGTGGACGCAGGCCATGTGGCGGCCTTCGGCGGCTATGCCGATCTGGCGCCGGGCCTGCCCGCCGACGCCGCGGTGACCGATCTTTCCGGCAAGCTGATCACACCCGGCTTCGTCGACGCCCACATCCACTATCCGCAGACCGATGTGGTGGCCGCCTGGGGCTCGCAGTTGCTCGACTGGCTGAACACCCACACCTTCCCCGCCGAGCAGGCCTTCGCCGACCGGGCGCATGCCGACGAGGCGGCGGATTTCTTCCTCACCGAGCTCCTGCGCAACGGAACCACCAGCGCCCTGGTGTTCGGCACCGTCCACAGAACCTCGGTGGACGCCCTCTTCGAGGCGGCGCTGGCGCGCAACATGCGGCTGATCGCCGGCAAAGTGCTGATGGACCGCCATGCGCCGGCGGCGCTGACCGACACCGTCGAGACCGGCCGCGCCGACACCGAGGCCCTGATCCGCGCCTGGCGCGGCCGCGGGCGCCTGGGCTACGCCGTCACCCCGCGCTTCGCCGTCACCTCGTCGGACGCCCAGCTGACCATGGCCGGCGAGGTCGCCGCGGCCCACCCCGAGGTGCTGATCCACACCCACATGAGCGAGAACCTGGCCGAGATCGAGCGGGTCGGCGAACTCTTCCCGAACGCGCGTGATTACCTGGACGTCTACGACCGCCATGGCCTGGTCGGACCGCGCTCGGTCTTCGCCCACTGCGTGCACACCACGAAGGACGCCCTCAGCCGCATGCATCGCGCGGGCGCCTCGGCCGCCTTCTGTCCCTCGTCGAACCTATTGCTGGGCTCGGGTCTCTTCAGCCTCAAGCAAGCCTGCGATTGCGGGGTCACGGTCGGCCTGGGCACCGACATCGGCGCCGGCGCCAGTTTCTCACTGCTGCACATGATGGGCGAAGCCTACAAGGTCGGCCAGCTGGGCGGCGAGGTGGTCGACCCCATGCACGCCTTCTATCTGGCGACCCTGGCCGGCGCCCGGGCGCTCCGGATCGACGACAAGGTGGGCAATCTCCTGCCCGGCAAGGAAGCCGACTTCCTGGTCCTCGACGTGGCGGCGACGCCACTGCTGGCGCGACGCTCGGCGGGCGCGAAGACCCTAGCCGAGCAGCTCTTCGTGCTGCAGGTGCTGGGCGACGACCGGGCCGTCGAAGCCACCTATCTGGCAGGGCGACTTGCGCACCGCCGCGACGGAACCGCCCACACGCCCGGCGAGTTCGCGGCCTGACAGGCTCTCCCTTGCCGGGGAAGCCCAGCGGGAGAACAGCCCATGAAAGCGGTGCGCATCCACGAGTTCGGCGGTCCCGAAGTCCTGCGGGTCGAGGACCAGCCGCGGCCGGACCCGGCGCCGGGCGAAGTCCTGGTCCGCGTCGAAGCCGCCAGCGTCAATCCGGTGGACTACAAGATGCGCAACGGCGGCTATATCCCCGAACGCGCGCTGCCGGTCACCCTCGGACGCGACGTGGCCGGCGCTATCGAGGCCGTGGCCGGTGAGACGAGTGGGTTCAAGGCCGGCGACGCCGTCTACGCCATGCTCGCTCGTGATCGCGGCGGGTATGTGGAATATGTGGCGGTGAAGGCGGCGGACTGTGCGCGCAAGCCCGAGCGGCTCGACTTCATCCAGGCCGCCGCCGTGCCGCTGGCGGCGCTCACCGCCTGGCAGGGCTTGTTTGACCACGGACGCCTCGCAGCCGGTCAGCGGGTGTTGATCCACGGCGCGTCCGGCGGCGTCGGCCATTTCGCCGTCCAGTTCGCTAAGGCGCGTGGCGCGACCGTATTCGCCACCTGCTCGCAGGAGGATGTGGCGTTCGTGCGCGGACTCGGCGCCGATGAGGTGATCGACTACCACGCCGAGCGCTTCGAGGACCGCGCCCATGACATCGACCTTGTCTACGACCTCGTGGCCGGCGAGACGCAGGATCGCTCCTGGACTGTGCTCAAGGATGGCGGCGTGATGGTCTCGACGCTGAAAGAGCCCGACAAAGCCAAGGCTGAGGCCAAACGCGCGCGCGGCGTCCACTACATGGCCCAGCCCAACGGCGGCCAACTCGCCGAAATCGCCAGACTGATCGACGACGGCAAGGTGACGCCCGTGATCGCCGCCGTCTTTACCCTGGCCGACGCCGCAAAGGCGGAGAGGAAGCTGGAGAACGAGCACGTCCGCGGCAAGATCGTCCTCGAGGTTGCGCGGGGCTAAACGCGCCTACTCCAGACCGCCCGCCTTGCCCGCCAGGGGCAGCGCATCCTGCACCAGGCTGACCAGGGCCCGGCCCGGTTCCTCCAGGTACATCATGTGCGCCGAGTTCTCGAACCAGACCCACTGCTTGTGGGGCGCCTGCACCCGGTCGTACCAGACCCGCACCGGCGCGTTGGGCGTCGTATAGTCATAGCGGCCGGCGAAGATCAGCAGCGGGCACTTCAGTTGGGTCACGCCGGTGAAGTTCGCCTTGATCATCTGGGGCAACAGATGCGGGAACGACAGGCCGCTGCCCAAGTCGATCGCCTTGAAATCCGCCTCGGAATAGTCCGGCGAGATCCGTTCGGCCTTCTCCCAGACGTCGAAGCTCGCCCAGCCGTGGGTCAGGCCGCCGTAGTGGACGGACCACTTGCGCTCCAGATTGATCTTATCGAAGGGAACCGCGCCGTTCGCCTCCGGATAGGGCGCGATGGCCTCCAGCTCCCTGACCGCGGTACTGTTGCCATCGGCCTTCGCCGCGCCCAGCACCCAGGCGTAACCGGCTCGCTCCTGGGCCGGGAAATCGATGATCTGGCCGGCGCCGATGTAGGCGTAGAGCCATTCCGGCCGCCGCTCGGCCAGGCTGAGACCCACATAGGTTCCCCAGGAGTGGCCCAGGACGAAGATCTTCTGCCGGTCGTAGGTCTTGCGCAGATAGGCGGTGAGCTCCTCGGCGTCCTGGATCATGCGCTCGCCGCGGATCGTCGGCTCGACAGTCTTGGGATCGTTCAGCTCATAGGTCTTGCCGGCGCCGCGCTGGTCCCACTCGACCACGGTGAAATAGTCCTCCCACCCCCGCTCGAAGAGGTAGCTGTTCGGCAAGTCGGGCGCGGCCGGGCCGCCGTGGATCACCAGCAGGATCGGATTGCGCCGATCGCGGCCGCGGATCCGGATCCACTGCTTGATCCCGCCGATCTCCACCGCCTTGGCCTCGTCGATCCCGTTTGCGGACACCACCTTGCCGACATCCGCCAGGATCGCGTGGGGGTCCGGCGGCGCAGCCAGGGCCGCCGCTGGGGCCAGGATGAGGACAGCCGCCAGGCCCGCGCCGAGAATCTTCATCGCTAAGCTCTCACAGACCCGGCATGGGCGATCAGCTCCAGGATCGCCGCCATCAGGTGGTAGAACGAGGTCGCCGGCGATGGCTCCTCGACGAAGGCGCCGTCAGCGCCCAGCTTGTCGCGCCATGCGCCGCGCGCGGGCGTGTCGAGATACTGCGCCAGACCGCGCGCCGCGCGCAGGCCCTGGCCGGCGTCGCCCAGCACCACGGCGGCCTTCAGATGCTCGGTCTGCGGCCAGAGGCGGGCCGAACCGTCGCGCACCGAGAAGTCGTCCCACAAGGCGTTCACCGCCACCTCGCGGCCTGGATCGACGCCGCGCAGGCCGTTTTCGAACAGCCGCCGCGCCGCCGCAAGCGCCGGGGCCTCACTGCGCAGGCGCCCCCAGCGTTCCAGGAGCCACGCCCACTCGAACTGGTGCCCCGGCTCGACCAGGCCACCCTCGCCTTCCCGCGCGCGCCAGTCAGCGTCGAAGAACTCACGCAAGGCGCCGCTCCGCGGATCGATGAAGCGCGACAGGGCCAGGTTGGCGATCTCGTCGGACAGCGCCGCCCAGGCCGGCCCGCCCAGCGGCTCCCAGGCCAGCGCGCTCTCGAAAAGGTGCATGTGGCAATTGGCCTGGTAGGGATGGGTCCCGTTCTCGCGGAAGCCGCCGCCGGCCGCGCGACGATCCTGCAGCGCGGCCATCACCGCCGTCGCCTCGTCCTCCAGGTCCGCGCCGTCGGCCGCCTGCAGCGCCGCCATCGCCAACAGGACGAAGGCCTGCTCGTAGTTGTCGGCCTCGGCGTCGACCGGCGTCCCGTCGCCCGCCACGCGGTTGATGAACAGACCGTCCGGACGGCGGTAGACCTTCACGAACCGCGCCCAGCCGGTTCGTGCGACCTGCAGCCACTGCGGCCCGAAGCCGGAGTTGGCCGCCGAGGCGAAGACGAACACCTGCCGGGCCTGGGCGCGCGCGCGGCGCGGCGCCTCTACGGGACGCCCGTCGACGCTCAGGCTCTCCTCGAAGAGGCCGCCCGCGGGATCGACCCCGGCGCCCGCCCACAGCGGCAGGGCGGCTTCGCGCAGCCAGGCCTCGTACCAGGCGGCGGCGGCGGGAAGGGTGTCGAAGGACGCGCGCATCGGCGGCTTATGGCGGATTCTTGCGGCCTTCGTCAGGCCCCCAAAATTCGGAACAGGCCTCAGGCGTCGTGCGCACGGGCCGCATGGGCGACGTGAAATGACCCGGAGTGCGACAGCACGATCCAGTCGCCACAGCGGGCGACCACCGGGCCTTCGGGCGTGCGCACCTGCACCGCCGCGCCCTCGATCACCGCACAGGCCTCCTCGCCCAGCCACTTCCAGAGCGCGCGCCAGCTCGCCTTGTCGCTGGGCGGCGGCACGCGGAGCGCCGCGCCGTGGTCGAAGGGCGGATGCAGGCGGATGGTGCGCATGGGACCTTGGGTTGCCGTCGAATCGTCCGGCCTTGGAATTCGGGCTGCTTCGGTGACCAAGTGCTTAACCGCTCGACGGCGGCTCCACGCGAGCCTTCCAGGGCTGCAACTGACGCCGGCGCGGCAGCGGTCGGGTTGAATTTGTCGCACCCGCTGGTCGCAACCAGTCTTTTCAACTTGGAAATAGCAAGCTTAACTTGTGGTAGAGCCGTGGCCTTGGCGTCCGGGGGGACGTTTTTCCAGCGAAATCAAACGGCCTGGGGAGACCGAATTGACCGATCCGTCGACAAAGGCGCCTGACCCGATGGACGTGGCCCTGGGGGCCGCCGTGCGGATTCGCCGGCGCACCATCGGCATTTCGCAGGAAGCCCTGGCCGAGCAGTGCGGCGTCAGCTTCCAGCAGGTCCAGAAGTACGAGAACGGGGCGAACCGAATTTCCTTCTCGCGCCTGGTGCAGATCGCGCGCGCCCTGCAATGCCGGGTTGTCGATCTGATGGACGTGCTGGACGGGCCGGACCGCGAAACCACCGGCGATCTCGACCTGCTCACGCGGATGCGCACGCCCGGCGCCCTGGAACTCCTGGCGGCCTATGAGCTGATGACGCCGGACGCCCGCAGCTCGCTGGTTGGCCTGCTGCGCGCGATGACCGCCCAGAACAACGTCACGCCCGCCAAGACGCGCCAGCTGGCTTAAGCGACGCGCACCAGCCTCCTCGGCCTCAGCTCTGGGCGAGGATCTTGTCGATCGTGGCCTTGGCGCCTTCGCCGTTCCAGTCGGCCTCGCCCGAGATGCGGCCGCGCTCCAGCCCGTCCTTTCCCAGGATGATCGTGGTCGGCATGCCGCTGGCTGACGGCTTCAGCGCCCAGGGAAGCTTGGCGTCAGGATCGTTGTAGAAGCCGAGCGGCGCGTTGGCGGCGATGAAGGCCTTGGCCTGTTGCAGTTCGTCAACCTTGTCGATGCTGACCGCCACGATCGCCACGGGCTTGCCGGCGTAGGTCTCGGCAAGCTTGGCGAGCGTCGGCATCTCCAGTTTGCAGGGCGCGCACCAGGTGGCCCACAGGTTCATGATCACCACCTTGCCCTTGAAATCCGCCGCGGTGAGCCTCTTGCCGTGGCCGTCGAAGAAGACGTAGGCCGGCGGCGCGGACCCGTCGGCGGGGTGCTCCAGCTTCTTGGCCACGTCGTGGGTTTCCGCAGCCGTCGGCACGGCGCCGGAGCTGGCCACGGCGGTCCGGGTCTCCGGTGGCTTGGAGGCCGACTGGGCTATGATGTAGACAACCGCGGCGACGCCTATAGCAGCGGCGCCCCAGAGGGCCCATGTCAGGACCCCGCCCCTGGGTTTGCCCGCGGACTGATCGTTCATATGACCACCGACTCCTCTGACGCTCCTAAGGCGCCTGCCGCCCAAAACGACCCTGGGGGACAGGCGATGTGGGGCGGCCGTTTCTCGGACAAGCCGGCCGAGCTGATGCAGGCGATCAACGTCTCCATCGGCTTCGACCGCCGGCTCGCGGTCCAGGACCTGGAGGGGTCCCGGGCGCACGCGGCGATGTTGCAAAAGACCGGCGTCATTACAAGCCAGGACGCCGAGGCGATCCTGAACGGCCTGGCCGATATCGGCGCGGAGATGGCGGCCGGGACCTTCCCGTTCCGCGAGGAATTCGAAGACATCCACATGAATGTGGAGGCCCGCCTGCGCGAACTGATCGGCGCCGCGGCCGGCCGACTGCACACCGCGCGCTCGCGCAACGACCAGGTCGCGCTCGATTTCCGCATGTGGGTGCGCGACGCCTGCGACCGGACCGGCGCCCAGATCCGGGCGCTCCAGAAGGCCCTGGTCGCCAAGGCCGAGCCCAATGCGGCGGCCCTGATGCCGGGCTTCACCCACCTGCAGCCGGCCCAGCCGGTGACCTTCGGCCATCACCTGATGGCCTATGTGGAGATGTTCGGCCGCGACGCCTCGCGGTTCGCGGACGCGCGGACGCGGATGAACGAGAGCCCGCTGGGCGCCGCCGCTCTGGCCGGCTCGCCCTTTCCCATCGACCGTCATATGACCGCCGAGGCTCTGGGCTTCGACCGGCCGGCGGCCAATTCGCTGGACGCCGTGGCGGACCGGGACTTCGCGCTGGAGGCCCTGGCTGCGGCGACCATCACCGCCATCCACCTATCGCGCCTGGCCGAGGAGATCGTGGTCTGGATGACGCCGCAGTTCGGCTTCATCAGCTTGACCGACGCCTTCACCACCGGCTCCTCGATCATGCCGCAGAAGAAGAACCCCGACGCCGCCGAACTGGTCCGCGCCAAGGCCGGTCGGATGCTGGGCTCGTTCACCCAGCTGGCCGTGGTGATGAAGGGCCTGCCGCTGACCTATTCGAAGGACATGCAGGAGGACAAGGTCCCGGTCTTCGACGCCTTCGATGCGCTGGAGCTGTCGCTGCGCGCCATGGCCGGCATGGTCGCGGACCTGCAGCCCAACATCGAAAACATGGCGAAAGCCGCCGGCGCGGGCTTCTCCACCGCCACCGACCTCGCTGACTGGCTGGTGCGCGAGCTCGGCTTGCCGTTCCGCGACGCCCACCACATCACCGGCGCGGCCGTGAAGCGCGCCGAACACCTGGGGACCGATCTGCCCGGCCTGCCGCTCGCCGACCTCCAGGCCCTGGAGCCGCGGATCGGCGAGGGCGTTTACAAGGTGCTGACGCCTCAGGCGTCGGTCGCCAGCCGCATGAGCTACGGCGGGACGGCGCCTGATCAGGTGCGCGCCCAGATCCAGCGTTGGAAGGAACTCCTCGCATGACCCTCCGGACCTTCATTCGCGCAGGCGCCGCCCTGCTGATCCTTTCCACCCCGCTGGCCGCCTGCGGCAAGCTGGGCCAGCTGGAAAAGCCAGGCCCGCTCAACGGCGCCGGCCGCGCCACCGACCGGCAGGCCGAGGAACAGCAGCGCCAGGCCCAGGACCCGCAGCGCCCCGTCGACACCGTCGACCCGCGCGACCGGTCCACCGACCCCGCGCCGCCGCGCACCTTGCCGATCCCAGGCTCCGGCCAGGATCCGTTCGCCTCGTCGCCGCCCGGGGCGCTCCCCGACCCCTACGCCAATCCGCGATGAACCACTTCGAGCTCGGGCGAGGAGAGCACGGGGGGACCGAGCTCTACTGCGAGGGCGTGCCCCTGGCAAAGATCGCCGAGGCCGTCGGCACGCCCGTCTATGTCTATTCCTCGGCCACCCTGGAGCGGCATTTCACAGTGCTGCGCGACGCCCTGACATCCGCTGGGCTCGAGGACCCGCTGATCGCATTCGCGGTGAAGGCCAATCCCAATGTGGCGGTGCTGCGCACCCTTGCCCAGGCGGGCGCGGGCGCCGACGTGGTCTCCGAGGGCGAGGTTCGCCGCGCCCTGGCCGCCGGGGTGCCGCCCGAGCGCATCGTCTTTTCCGGAGTCGGCAAGAGCGAGGCGGAGATCGCCTTCGCGCTCGCGGCCGGCGTCGCCGAGATCAACCTGGAGTCCGAGCCGGAACTGCACCTGGTCAACACCGTGGCCCAGCGCCTGGGCAAGCGCGCCACGGTCGCCATCCGGGTCAATCCCGACGTCGAGGCCGGCGGCCACGCCAAGATCGCAACCGGCAAGGCGGAGAACAAGTTCGGCGTCTCTATGGCCGAGGCCGAGCGGCTCTACGCCCAGGCTTCCAACATGGCCGGCGTGCGGCCCGTCGGCGTCGCTTGCCACATTGGCAGCCAGATCACCGACCTGGCCCCGCTGGAAGCCGCCTTTCGCAAGATGCGCGGCCTCGTCGAGCGCCTGCGCGCCGAGGGCCTGTCGGTCGAGCGGCTGGACCTGGGCGGCGGCCTCGGCGCGCCCTATTTCAATGCGCCGACGCCGCCCGCGCCGGCTGACTACGCCGCGATGATCGCGCGGGTGATGGATGGCCTCGGCGACATCCAGTTCGCCTTCGAGCCCGGCCGGATGATCGCGGCCAACGCCGGCGTGCTGGTGGCCCGCGTGCAGCACGTCCACGTCCGGCCCGAAGGCCGCAAGTTCCTGGTGCTGGACGCAGCCATGAACGACCTGCTGCGGCCCGCCATGTACGACGCCTACCACGACATCCGCCCGGTGGCGCCGCGCGAGGGGGAGCCCCAGCCCTACGACGTGGTTGGGCCCATCTGCGAGACCGGCGACACCTTCACCCGCGACCGTTTGCTGCCGCCGCTGGAAGCTGGCGATCTGGTGGCCTTCATGACCGCCGGCGCCTACGGGGCGGCCATGTCCAGCGAATACAACTCCCGCCTGCTGGTCCCGGAAGTGCTGGTGAAGGGCGACCGCTACGCCGTGGTCCGCCCGCGCCCGACCTACGACGACATGCTGGCCCGCGAGGCGAGCGCACCCTGGCTTTGAGGCCGCTTAGCGGCCGATCAGGTGCAGCGAGAACTGCGCCCAGGCGGGCGACATCGTCAGCAACCACGCCGCCGTAAACTGCACGGCGAGGATGAAGGCGGACCCAGCGACATAGGCTGGGTGCAGCCGCCCGCGGGTGGCCAGGTCGTAGCCGCCGAAGCCCAGGATCAACAGGTCGTTGCCGGTGTAGAGACCCAGCCAGGTCGCCCAGTACCCGTCGCCGAGCGCGGCGTGGACGGGTCCGCCCAGCGCCCGGGCGAACCCGGCGTCGGTGATGTAGAGCGTCGCCAGCAGCACCAGCCGCTTGTGCGCCGCCGGCGACCTGCGCCACACTAGGCCTGCCGTCAGCAGGACCACGAAGGCCGCGATGTCGCTGAACTGGACGGCCAGGAAAGCCGGCGGCTGGTGATCGGCCGCGAACTTGAGGCTGTCCATAGTGATCGCCGTGGCCGGCCCCAGCACCACCATCACCGCCGCAAGGCCGATGGCGCCCACGCCGACCTTGCGATGCAGCTCCTGGCGGCCGGTGCGGATCAAGGCCATCTGGGCCGTGAACAGCACCATCCAGCCGACGAAGGCCGCGGCATGGAAATGGACGATCAGAGGAAAGGCGGGTTCGTGCGCTGAGATGTGGTGGATCACATCGCTGCCGAAGCCCGTGACGATTCCGCCCCACATCAGCAGCGTTATCACCAGGAAGAAGCTGCGATCCGACCGGTGGAACGGCGCGAACGGTCGCCCCCGTCTGCGCTCTGCGCCCGCTGCAATCGCCGTCATCGTCTGCGCCCCCGCGTTTCGAGGGGACGCTAAGCCGTTCGAGGGCCGGGCGGCACTGCACATTTTTGATCAGGCGCCCCCGTTTCACCGGGCGGCCTGCAATCCGCGCCGCGCCAGCGCAAGCGCGAAGGTCGTGATATATTGGACCTAGGTTCCACTCGGAGGTTCGAGATGGCTATGGGTTTGAATGTGATCCCAATGGCGCTGGCCGCCGCCGCGCTCACCGCCAGCGCCGCAAGTGCGGCGCCTGCCCCCGGCGCCCACAGCGCCTGCTTCGCCAGCAACAACTGGGAAGGCTGGAGCGCGCCGGGCGACGGGGACTTTCTCTACCTTCGGGTGGGCCTGCGCGACATCTACCGAGTGGACCTGACCAAGGGCTCCCACGTCCACAAGGACGCCGATCGATTCCTCATCAACCGGGTGCGCGGATCTGACTGGATCTGCTCGGCGCTCGACCTCGACCTGACCCTGTCGGATCACCAGGGCTTCCGGGAGCCGCTCATTGCGCGCTCCCTGCGGAAGCTGACGCCGGAAGAGGTCGCGGCGATCCCAAAGAAGGACCTGCCCGGCTAAGTCTCTACAGGTCGGCGCAGCTCGACATATTCACCGGCGCGTGGTCGGCGCGGGTCCAGCCCGAGGGACCCTTGGTGAATTCCGAGGTCCGCGAGCCGGCCTGCGCCTGCTTCAGCTTCGGGTCGAACCCATTCCAGGTCATCGCGGTCACCACGCGGGCGGTGATCCCCTTGGCGGTGTCATCCGGCGTGATCGTGCGTTCGGCTTTGCAGGCGACCTCGAAGGTCTGGCACTTCTGGTCCTCCGCGGTGGCCTTGCACAGGGGGTCGGCGGCGATGATCTGCTTGCGCCAGGTCAGGATCCCATTGTCGAGGCCGGCGAACTTGTCGGTCGCCTGCCCGCCGGAAGACCCGGACTGGCTGCAGGCGCCAAGGATCGAAAGGGCCGCAAGGACGGCCACACGCTTCATCAACTTAGTTGCTCCCATGGGGGTAGAACGCGGTGGATGCCGCCGGGATGCGGCGATCTCGTGACGCTTCTCTAGTCGAGCGCCCCGATATAGGGGAGCCCGCGATAGGCGCCCGCGGCGTCCATGCCGTATCCGACCAAAAATCGGGCAGGCGCCTCCCAGGCGACGAAGTCGGGCTCCATCGCCCGCTTGTTTGGCCAGGGCTTGCTGGCGAAGACGCAGGTCAGGACCTCGCCGGCGCCGGCGTCGCGGACGAGCCTGGCGGCTTCCGAGAGCGACAGGCCGGTGTCGAAGACGTCGTCCACCACCAGGGCCCGGCGCCCGGCCAGCGGGCGCTGCAAGTCGGCGCGCACCTCGCAGCGGCCAAGGCTCGCCCGCTCGTCGCCGTAGGACGCCAGCCACAGGGCGTCGAAGCGGACGTGACGCCCGACCCGCGACAGGGCGCGCATCAGGTCGGCGCAGAACCAAAGGCCCCCGGTCAGCAGGCAGACCGCCACGGTGTCGTCGTCGATTCGCGGCGCGACCGCAGCGGCCAGAGCCTGGACACGCTCGGCGATCTCCGCCTCGCTGAGCAGGACCACGGGCGTGGCGTCGGTCATTTGGAAGCCGGCGGAACGGCGGGCAGCGCTGCAGCTGCTGTCGGCGCAGCCACCGTGACATGCGCGGCCTTGCCTTCCGGCTGGAAGCTCACTTCAAGGTCGTGCGTCGAGGCGGGCGGATCGACGATGGAGATGGCGAAATGGCGGACGGCGCGCGCCGGCACGATGGCGTCGATCGGCCGGGCGACCTTGACGGCGACGGGCCTGCCCAGGCGGTCCAGCAGGCTCAACCGCAGCGGCGGCGCGGTTGCCGCTTCGTCGCGCTGGTTGCGCAGCTGGCCGGTGATCGACAGCGCCGGATGGCCGCCCTGGAACCCGGCGTCGGCATGGACCTGCTCGATGGCCAGGGCGGAGACCGGCAGGCCGATGCCGGCATAGGCCGCCTGGCTCGCCGGAAGCAGCCGCACCACCTGGGCGCGGAAGACGATGGCCCCGGCGACCACCGCCGCGACGACCACCGCTGCGCCGGCCCAAATCAGCGCCTTGCCATTGCCCTCACGGCGCGGCGGAGGCGCCTTGCGCGGGACGACAGGCGTCGCGATTGGGGCTTCGAAGACCACTTCGTCGACCAGTGAAGCCGACGGCGCGGAGGCGGCGACGGGCGCCGATTTGGGCGGCTTCGGCGCGGGCGGTTCGGCCCCTTCCGGCAGCGCTGTCCAGCGGGCGCCGCAGCTGGAGCACTTCACCGTGCGCCCAGCCGCCGCGATCCGTGAGTCGTCCACGAAATAGCTGGTGGCGCACTCTGGACAGGTCAGTATCATGACACTCGAATCGGACGCTCCCGAAGCCTCTCCATCCGAGGTCGCCGATTTCGGTCTCCATGTCCAGAAACCCCGTTGCCGCCGCGGCAGGCAAATTCCCCGAAGACGTCGTCCGCTTTGACGATGTCTCCATGCGCTACGGCCGTGGGCCGGACGTGCTCACCAACCTGAACTTCGGTCTCGCGCCGGGGTCGTTCCACTTCGTGACCGGCCCCTCGGGCGCCGGCAAGAGCTCGCTCCTGAAGCTGATCTACCTGGCCGCCCAGCCCTCGAAGGGCCTGGTCCACCTGTTCGGCCAGGACGTGGCCCATGCGCCGGCCAGCGCCAAGCCACAGCTTCGCCGCCGGATCGGGGTGGTGTTCCAGGACCTGGTGCTGCTCGACCACCTTTCGACCTTCGACAACGCGGCCCTTCCCTTGCGCATCGCCGGCCGCAAGCCCGCCGACTACCGTAACGACGTGGCTGAGCTGCTCACCTGGGTCGGCCTCGGCCAGCGGATGCACGCCATGCCCGCCACCCTGGCCGGCGGCGAACGCCAGCGGCTGGCCATCGCTCGCGCCGTGGTCAACCGGCCCGACATCCTGCTGGCCGATGAACCCACCGGCAACGTCGACCACGACATGGCTGTGCGCATCTTTCGACTGTTCGTGGAGTTGAACCGGCTGGGCACTACGGTGCTGATCGCCACCCATGATCAGGACCTGATCGCTCGCTCCGGCCGCCCCGTCCTGCTTCTGGAAAACGGTCGCATCAGTCCCAAGCCCGCGCAGGGACCGCTTGCATGAGCGAGATCTTCGACGTCCAGCGCTGGAAGCCCGCGCCGTTCCTGCCGGAGAAGGAGACCCGCGACGGGGCCCTGATCTTCGTGATCGCGGTGTTGTGCTTCCTGGCCTGCCTGACCGCCATGGGGGTGATCGCCGCTGACCGCGCCGCCGCCGGCTGGACCGGTCAACTGACCGGCGAGGCCACGGTCATCGTGCGTCCGCGCGGCGGCGAGACTCCGGACGCCGCCGCCGCCCGCGCCGCCGAGGCTCTGGCCGGGACCGCCGGCGTCACCGAGGCGCGCGCGCTCGAGCCCGCCAAGGCCTATGACCTGATCCGCCCCTGGCTGGGCGACGTCAGCGACCTGGAGGACCTGCCGGTGCCGCGCCTGGTGGCGGTGACGCTGGACGGGCGCCATCCCGCCACCGCCGCCCAGCTCGGCGCCGCGCTCACCAGTCAGAACATCGACGCCACGGTCGATGACCACTCCATCTGGATCAAGGACATTCGCCGCGCGGGCGGCCTGGTGCGCGGCCTGGGCGCCGGGATCTTCCTGCTGATCGCGGCGGCGGCGGGCGCGGTGATCGCCTTCGCCACCCGCGCGGGCCTGGCGGCGCGCCGCGACGTGGTCGAGGTGCTGCACCTGGCCGGCGCCGAGGACGGCTTCATCGCCCGTCTGTTCCAGGTGCGGTTCGCCCGCGTGGCCGGCTATGCAGGCCTGCTCGGCGCCATCGCCGCCATGGCGGTGGGCGCGGGCTTGCGGATCGCCGGCGGCGGCGAGGGGCTGACACCCGCCCTGCCGCTGGCCTGGAGCGACCTCCTGGCGGTGGTCCCCTGCCCGTTGCTGGCGGCGCTGGTGGCCGCGACAGCCGCGCAGCTCACCGCCATCGGCCTGATCCGGACCATGCTGTGAGGACGTTGGCGGCCCTGCTGGTGCTGGCGCTGATCTGGACCGCCGGTCTCTTCGCCTTCGCCGCGCGGGTGCAACAGTCGACGCCGCAGCAGGCCGAGCCGGCGCCCGCCGACGGCATTGTGGCGCTCACCGGGGCCAACTCCAACGAGCGGATCGCCGCCGCCGTCCAGTTGCTGGCCGAGCATCGCGGCCGGCGCGTCCTGGTCTCCGGCGTCAACCGCGGCGTCAGCCGTGAGCAGCTGCGGATCTCCACGGGTTCCGCTCACCGGCTCTACGACTGTTGCGTCGACCTGGGCTTCACCGCCGCCGACACGGTGGGCAACGCCCGCGAGACCGCCGAGTGGGCGCGGAACATGCGCTACCGGAGCCTGACCGTCGTCACCTCCGACTACCACATGCCCCGCGCCATGCTGGAGCTGCGCGCCGTGCTGCGGCCGCCGGATTTCACGCTGCAGACCTACGCCACCCCGACCGCGGCGCTGAAAAGCCGGGCGTGGTGGCGCTCGCCGGGCGCGGCGCGCTTGCTGGCGGTGGAGTATTGCAAGTATCTGGCGATCCTCGGCCGCGAGGCGGTGCTGGGCCTGGGTCCGCGCACAACGCCCGCGGCGCCTCAGAAGGGCTGAGCGTGCTGGTCGTCCGATCCCTCACCTATGTGGCGCTTTTCTATCTGTGGACGGCGCTGGTGGCGGTGGGCTGCACCCCGCTGCTGTTCGGGCCCACCCGCTGGTCGCTGGCCATGTTCCACTACTGGGGCCGCGGCGTGGTGGCGCTGCTGGTCGTCTGCGGCATCAAGGTCGAGGTGCGCGGCCGCGAGCACATGCCCACCGGACCGGCCCTGATCGCGCCCAAGCACCAATGCATGCTGGACGTCTTCGCCCAATTCTCCGTCCTGCCCTCCTCCTGCTTCGTCATGAAGAAGGAGCTGACGTGGATCCCCTGGTTTGGCTGGTATGCACTGAAAGTGAAGTCGATCGTTGTCGATCGTGAGGCCGGCGCCAGCGCCCTACGTAAGCTCGTCCGCGAGGCCACGGACGTGTTCGCCGAAAACCGCCAGGTGGTGATCTTCCCTGAAGGCACCCGCCAGGAGCCGGGGGCAGCGCCCGACTACAAGCCCGGGATCGCCGCCCTCTACCGGGAGATCGACGTGCCTGTGCATCCGGTGGCCACCAACTCCGGCGTCCATTGGCCGAGGCACGGCTTCCTGCGCCACCCCGGGACCATCGTCTTCGAGTACCTCGAACCGATCCCGCCTGGCCTGAAGCGCGCCGAGTTCATGCGCATCCTGCAGGAGCGCATCGAGACCGCATCGAACAAGCTGCTGGCGCTTTAGGGCTCCATCCCCTCGACCAGCCCTAGCAGCACCTCCATCGACCGATCGACGATCCCCTCACGGCCCAGGTGTTCCACCAGGTCGCGCAGATAGTCGACGTTGCGGCCCGAAAGCCCGGTCGCCCCGGCGATCAGCTGCGCCTGCTGCTCCAGACTGAGCGCGCCCGCCCACTGCGGGTGATGCACGTCCGACAAGAACACCAGGCACTCCACGCGCCGCCCGTCCGCCAGCCGCACCCACCGGCGCGCCTCGATGTAGGTCTCGGTCGGCTGCTCGCGCTCCATAAGATAGGCGTAGACGCCAGCCCGATCGGCGGGCGCGATCCGGTAGGCCGCGCCGCGCACCGAACCGCCCGGCGCTAGGCCCAGCACCAGCCCCGGCCGCTCATAGGTGCCGCGATGATGCACCGAGTAGATGCAGAAGGCCCGCCGGCGTCCCGCCAGCGTCGCAGGCGACCGCTCCACGAACGGAAAGCCCGGCCGCCACATCAAAGACCCGTAGCCGAAGACCCAAAGCTCGTCGGACATCCCACACCGCGGCTATAGAGAGGCCATGTCTCTGCCCGATCCCTCGCCCGCCCGCAAATTCCGCCGCCTAGGCCTTTGGCTTCCATTCGCAGCCCTCGGGCTGCTGATCGTCGGCTGGAGCGCCGCCTGGGTCTGGGCCCAAGGCCAGGCCGCCAGCCGCATGGACGCCGCCGTCGAGGCCCTCGGCCAGGCCGGCTACCATGTCACCTGGAAGAACCGCCAGATCGGCGGCTACCCTTTCCGCATGGACGTCACCCTCACCGAGTTCAGCGCCCGCGAGCCCTCCGGCTGGGGCCTCGACGCGCCGCGGATCGAGGGCGAGGCCTATATGCACGCCCTGACCCACTGGATGATCGCCGCGCCTGCGGGCCTCAGCTTCGTGCGCCCGGTCGGCGGTCCGGTGGCCGTGAAGGGCGACCTGATCCACGCCAGCCTGACCCACCTGACCGCCAGGCCGCCCAGCTTTTCCTTCGAGGGCGTCAAGCTCACCTTCGCGCCGCAGGCCGGCGCCCAGCCCTTCGCGCTCACCTCCGCCGACCGGGTGGAGTTCCACCTGCGCGCCGGCCCCGACGACGAGGGCGGCGTCTTTGCGCGCCTCGACGGCGGCAAGGCGCGGCTCACCGGCCTCTTCGCCCGCGTGGCCGGCGGCAAGCCGATCGCCATGGTCTGGAATTCGACGCTGTCGAAGATGAGCGCTTTCCAGGGCCGCGACTGGGGCGACGCTGTGCGCCATTGGGCCGACGCCGGCGGCCGGATGACCGTGCGCGACGCCGGGATCACCGCCGGCGATGCGGTGCTGGGCGCCCGGGGCGGCTCGCTCTGCGTCGACAGCGGCGGCCGGCTCTCCGGGATACTGCCGGTCACCCTGCGCCAGGCGACCCGCGCGCTGGACGCCCTGGGCGCGGAGGGCCTCGTCGATCAGGGCGCGGCGCAGTCCGCAACCGCCGTCGTCCAGGCCCGCCAGGCCGGCGACACCGCCCAGGCGACCCTCGACTTCCAGGCCGGACGCACGACCCTGGGGCCCGTCGCCCTCGGCGCTGCGCCGAAGGTCTACGACGCGCACTGAGGAGGACGCCGTCATGGCCTCGCTCTACGACCGTTTCGTCCTGCCCCGCCTGCTGAAATGCGCCTGCGCCTCGTCGCCGATCATGCGCCAGCGCGGCAAGATCGTTCCCCGCGCCGAGGGCCGGGTGCTGGAGTTGGGCATCGGCATGGGCCTGAACCTCAGCTTCTACGACCCGGAAAGGGTCAGCGCCGTCATCGGCGTCGATCCGGCCGCCGAGTTGCGCGCCGCCGCCCAGGCTGCACCCCGCGACCCGCGCCTGGCCGTCGCCGTCGAGGACGGGACCGCCGAGGCTCTGCCCTTCGAAGACCGGAGCTTCGACACCGTCGTCTGCACCTTCACCCTGTGCTCGGTCCACACGCCGGCCGCGGCCCTGGCCGAGGCCCGCCGGGTCCTCAAATCGAAGGGCCGCTTCCTCTACTGCGAGCACGGCCTCGCGCCCGACCCCGGCCTCGCCAAGTGGCAGCGCCGTATCGAGCCGGTCTGGAAGCGCATCGCCGGCGGCTGCCACCTCACCCGCCCCATCGGCTCAGCCATCGCCGCCGCCGGCTTTGCGCTGCAGGATGCGGAGAGCATGTACGTCCCCAAGACGCCGAAGTTCGCCGCCTGGAATGAGTGGGGTTCGGCGACGCCGACTTGAGGGTCTGGGAACAATCGCGCCGGGGTTGGTGGCTGGGGGCGGGATCGAACCGCCGACCTGTGGGTTATGAATCCACCGCTCTAACCATCTGAGCTACCCAGCCGCACGCCGCTTCATGGGGCGGCCCCCGCGCGAACGAGGCGCGGGTTATAGGGTCTCGATCCCGGCGCTTCAAGCGGCTTGGGACACGCCTCGAAATCTTGTCGCGCGGTCCGCGCCACGCCCAGGGAACCTCCCGGCTCAGCTGTCGTTTAGGTCCAAAGTCGTAGGACTTCAGACTCATAGGCGCCGTGCATCGCACGATCTAGCCTTCGGGTCTCGCTGGGCAGCGTGCTGGGGAATTCGAATATGTCCGAGATCGTCAACATCCACATCGGCCGACGCCTGCGTCAGCGGCGCAAGATCCTGGGCCTCACCCAGACGGAGCTGGCGGCGAATTGCGGCCTTCGCTTCCAGCAGATCCAGAAATACGAGTGCGCCGTGCGCCAGATGTCGGCCGCCATGCTCTGGCGGATCGCCCACGCGCTCGGAGTGGGCGCGCAGTACTTCTATGAGGGGCTCGACGGCGAAGCCGCCCGCGCCACGCCCACCTATCGGAAACGCTCAGCCCCGGCGCCCGCGAACAACCAGGGCTCCGCCGAGCCCCAGGCCCTCGCCGGCTAGGCGGCCCGGGTCAGGCTTTGCGGGGCCGCTTCCGGGCCTCAGCGGCGGCCTTGTTCAGGGCCACGGCGGCAAGAACGAGCGCCTTCAAGGCGGCCTCGTCGACCTCCTCGCCCTCATGGATGTCTATGGCGCGCCGGACATTGCCGTCGAGGCTGGAGTTGAACAGGCCCCTTGGGTCCTCAAGCGCGGCGCCCTTGGCGAAGGTGAGCTTCACGACGGCCTTGTAGGTCTCGCCGGTGCAGATGATGCCGTCGTGCGACCACACCGGTACGCCGCGCCACTTCCATTCCTCAACAACCTCGGGGTCCGCCTGCCGGATGAGCGCGCGGACATGGGCCAGCGTCGCGCCCCGCCAGTCGCCAAGCTCCGCGATCCTGCCGTCGATCAGCTGGGACGGGGTTTCTGTCATCAGGTTCACGGCTCCTTCGGCGGCCTTTCTAGCCTGCGGAGGACGGGGCTGAAAGGACGCCTGGCAGGCTAATGCCAGCTATGGGGGAAGGCGGACGTTGGGCGGCGATCCGGCTCAACGACCACTTTTTGCAGATGGCTGACCCTTCGAGCGATCTGCCGCGGGTCAGCCCCCAACGCCTAGACATTTCAGAAAATGAGTGCGCTCATTTTTATTGACGCGCGCATGCGATCTGACGATGCTGTCTTAAAATCTCGCGCAGGAGAGACTCCGTTGGCCGCCGTTGCGCTCGGACGTCGCGAACAGAACAAGCTCGACAAGCGCGCGCGCATCATCGCGGCGGCGCGTGACCTGTTCACCCGCAAGGGGTTCGAAGGGACAACCTCCCAGGAAATCGCCGACGCCGCCGGCGTGGCCGGGGGTACGGTCTTCACCTACGCGAGGACGAAGGACGACCTTCTTATCCTGGTGTTCCACGACGAGATGCTTGACGTCGTCGAGCGCGCCTATGTCGATGCGCAGGACGCCAGCCAGCTCTTGGACCAGGTGATCGCCTTCTTCGGGACGCTGGTCGCCTATCACGAACGGGACCTGCCGCTGGCGAGGACCCTCATGCGCCAGCTTGGCTACGTCGGCGCTTCCGAACAGCGCGCGCTCGTCCGCGAACTGATGAGGGGCCTGTTGGGACGCCTGGCGTTCCTGCTCGACGCCGCCCAGGCGAAGGGCGGGGTTGCGGCGGCGACGCCCCTCATGCCGGCCGCGCGCAGCCTGTTCGCGATCTACTACTTCCACCTGGGCGGTTTGCTCAGCGGATACCTCGACAGACCGCGGTTCGACCGCGCCCTTCGAACCGATCTCGGACTCTTCCTTCGCGGCCTGGCCTGAGACGCCGACCTCAAGCGAGCCAACCCATCATAGCCGATCAGAGCGGCGCCGCCGCCGTGAGGATTACCCCATGATCTTACGAACCGCCCGCGCACGCCGTAACGGCGCCCTGCCCAGGGCGCGCCTTACGATCCTTCGCCTCGGAACTGCCGTTTGCGCCTTGGCGATGTCGGCCGCCGTGGCCGCGCCCGCTGTGAAGACAGCCGCCTCGGCCGATCCAAACGTCCAGCAGCCCCGCTGGCGCGTCCCGAGGAACGCCTGGGGCCAGCCGGACCTGTCCGGAGCCTGGACAAACGTGACGCTGACGCCGCTAACCCGCGATCTGCGCATCACCGACAAGCCCACCCTGTCAGCCGCCGAGGCGCATGCGAAGGAGAAGTTCTTCACCGAGGCGCTCGCTGCCCGGGACGCGGAAGCCGACCCCAACACCCTGCCCGGCAACGCCGACGACAAGGCCAAGGACGCCAAGCTGATCACCGCCCGCGCCGACTTCGCCCAGTCCGGGGGCGACGTGGGCGGCTACAACACCTTCTGGCTCGATCCCGGCACCCACATGCTGGACATCGACGGCCAGTTCAGGACCTCCATCCTGACGACGCCGAACGGCCAGATTCCACCGCCCAGGTCCGGGGTCGGTGGTGGCGCAGGCGGTCTCGGCCCAGGCGGATTCCGCGAGGTCTACGACAGCTATGAGGATCGACCGCTGGGCGAGCGCTGCATCGGCTTCGCTCGCAACGCCCCGCCGCCGATGCTGCCCAACGGCTACTACAACAACAACTATCAGATCGTGCAGACCGGAGACTCGGTGGCGATCCAGGTGGAGCATATCCACGACGTCAGGATCGTGCGCCTGAACGACCGTCACCGCACCGACGGCCTGCGCCCATGGCTGGGCGACTCCATCGGCCACTACGAGGGGAACACCCTCGTGGTGGAGACGACGAACGTGCCGCAGGCCAACAATTTCATGGGCTCGTGGAAGAACCTGAAGGTGACCGAGCGCTTCACCCGCATCTCGCCGACGCGGATCAACTACCAGTTCCAGGTGGAAGACCAAGACACCTGGGACAAGCCGTGGGGCGGCGAATACAACTTCTCACCCCTGCAGGGCATCATCTACGAATACGCCTGCCACGAGGGCAACTACGCCCTCCCGGCCATCTTGGCCGGGGCGCGGGAGGAAGAGCGGAAGGCTGCCCGGGCTGGGTCGGCCAAGAGCAAACCTGGGGCCGACTGATCATTCAAATGACCAAGCCTATCTGGTTCTCCAGGGTTGATCTCGACGCTCTGAACGCGCGCCACGCGGGCGACATCAACGGCCATCTCGGCATCGAGATGACCGACTATGGGCCGGACTGGCTCGAGGGCCGCATGCCGGTCGACGCGCGGACCCGCCAGCCAAGGGGCATCCTGCACGGCGGGGCGTCCGTCGTGCTGGCCGAGACTCTGGCCAGCGCCGCGGCGAACCTATGCGTCGACCCCGAGGCCGCCCATTGCGTGGGCCAGGAGGTCAACGCCAACCACCTTCGCGCGGTGGCTCATGGCTATGTGAAGGGCGTGGCCAAGCCGGTCCATCTCGGCCGGACGAGCCAGGTGTGGAGCATCGAAATCAGCGACGAGCAGGGCCGTCCGACCTGCGTGTCGCGCCTCACCATCGCCGTCGTGCCGCGGCGCGGCTGACCGCGGAAATCGGAGCGCCAATTGCTGAAGCTAAGACCCCCGCCGACGTCTTCGAGGTCACATAGTGGGTGACGCCACCCGGATCATCGTGGTCGGCGGCGGGATCGCCGGATTGACGGCGGCGCTGAGCCTTCATGCCGCCGGCTTCCGGCCCACCGTCTTCGAAGCCGTCGCCAGGCCGGCCCCGCTGGGCGTGGGGATCAACCTGCTGCCGCACGCGACCCGCGAGCTGGCCGCGCTTGGCCTGCTCGACGACCTGCGGCGGATCGGCGTCGACATCGGCGCGCTGGTCTACCTCACGCGCTATGGGCGCGAGATCTGGCGGGAGCCGCGCGGGTCGACCGCAGGTTACGCCTGGCCGCAGATCGCTGTGCACCGGGGCCGCCTGCAGATGCTGCTGCTGGAAAAAGTTCTGGAACGGCTCGGCGCCGACGCGGTCCGGTTCGACCATGCCTTGACGGATTTCGATCCAACCGAGGGCGGCGTGAACGCCCGTTTTGTGGGCCGCGACGGCGCCCCGCGCGGCGGCGAGGCGGCCGATGTCCTGATCGCGGCCGACGGAATCCATTCGGCGGTCCGCCGCAAATTCTACCCCGATGAGGGCCTGCCCAAGTGGAACCAGGTCACGCTCTGGCGATCCACGGCCAAGCTACGGAGCTATCCGTTTCCAGGAACGATGCTGTGGGCCGGCCACTCGCGCCAGAAATTCGTCGCCTATCCGATTGAACAGGACCCGCAGACCGGCGAGACCCTGCTGAACTGGATCTGCGACCTGAAGGCAGACGGGGGCGAGATGCCGGCCAGGGAAGATTGGAACAAGGCTGGCGATCCAAACGACATCCTGGGGCCGTTCGCCAACTGGCGCTGGCCGGGTATCGATGTGCCCGAGATCATCGGCGCCGCCGGCGGCATCTTTGAGTTCCCGATGGTCGACCGCGATCCGCTGCCCCGCTGGACATTCGGCCGTGTGACCCTGATCGGGGATGCGGCCCACCCGATGTACCCGATCGGCTCCAACGGCGCCACGCAGGCCATCATCGATGCGCGGGCCCTGGCCTACCATCTGCGCCGCGCGAGCGGCATGGACGCGGGGCTCTCGGCGTATGAGGCGGAACGCCGCGACGCGACCTCGCGGATCGTGCTCATGAACCGCGCCCAGGGCCCCGACAAGGTCATGGACCTGGCCCAGGACCGCGCGCCCGATCCCGGCGACGACCTGGACGCCCGCCTGCCCCATTCGGAGCGGGCTGCGATCGCTGCGGAGTACAAGAAGGTGGCCGGTTTCGATCCCGCAGCCCTGAATGCTAAGCCGAGCTACGCCGCCGTGCGCGACTAGTCGTGGATTAGGCTGGCCCCATTGTTCGGCCGGTATTTGAGGTGCGCAGCTGGCGGATTTCGTTGAAAAAGGCGGGGTTTGGCCGGGCGTCAGTCTGAGGGCGCAGCGGCGCAGCCGCCCCTCAGGCGATCGCTGGCGCTGCTATCGGGATGAGCTTGGCGAGTTTGCGGAGGTTCTGGGCGGTGGCAACGAGGTGGAACTCGTCTCGGGCGCCGCAGGGACCGCGTAGGCGTAGTCGGTCGAGCTTCAGGATGCGCTTAAGGTGGGCGAAGAGCATTTCGACCTTCTTCCGTTCGCGCCTGGAGGTGACGTAGGCGTCGGTCTTGGCGATGTCGCGGGCGAAGTCCCGGGCGGCCTCGTAGATCGAACGGGTCACCCTGCGGGCCGGTGTGTTTGGACAGCAGCGGCTCTTGAGCGCGCAGGCATCGCAGTCGGCCTTGGTCGCAAGGTAGCGGTGCGTGTCGTCGGGCGGCGGGCTGGTCCTGGGCTTCGAGAACGCGCGGCGATTTCGCCTCAGCTCCTTGCCGCCGGGGCAGCGGTAGAGGTCGCCCGCATGGTCATAGGCGAAGTCGCTGCGAGAGAAGGCCCCGTCCTCGCGGTTGGACTTATCCATCACCGGGATGTGGGGCTCGACGCCCTGCTCGTTGACCAGCCAGTCGAGCATCTCGGCTGAGCCATAGGCGGTGTCGCCGGCAAGCCGACGCGGGGAGAGATCGTGCTGCTCACGCACCCGCTCGGTCATGGTCCGCGCGGCGGTGACCTCCGCCTGCCGCACAGCAGTCGAGGGCTCGACGTCGACGGTGACGGCATGGTCGAGATCGATCAGGTAGTTGGTGGCGTAGGCGAAGAAGGCCAGGCCTTTGTTGGCGCCGGTCCACCTGGACGCCGGATCGGCCGGCGAGATGAACTTCGGCGTGACCGGCGTTGCAGCTCCGAAGGCGGCGTCGTCCAGCACCGCCAGATACTCGTCGATCGCGCGGCTGGCGGCCTCGGGCGGCAGACCTTGCTCACCGGGCACGCAGCGCTGGCGGTTGGCGTCGGCGGCAATCAGGCTGGCGTCGACGGCGAAGCCCTCGCCGCCGACGAGGCCCTCGGCCCTGCATCGGCGCACCACGGTCTCAAACAGCTGGCGCAGCAGATCGCTCTCACGGAAACGGCCATGCCGGTTCTTCGAGAAGGTCGAATGATCCGGCACATCGCCGTCCAGACCCAGCCGGCAGAACCAGCGGTAGG
>NZ_SSMZ01000316.1 GCF_004799395.1 Phenylobacterium sp. | reverse complement strand
CGACCTTCAGCGCCTGGCTCATCAGGCCGACGATATAGGGCTGGCTGATGGTCTGGCCGCAGGCGATGGGGAGCGCGCTATCCTCGAAGGCGCGTTCCTTGAAGAGGTCCGGCGTGAAGGCCTCGCGCGGCGTGGTCTCGATCGCGCCCAGCACGGCGGGCTCGCTCACGCCCTGCGATCGCAGGGCGAGGATCAGGCGGGCCAGCCGCGTCTCAGCCGTGTCGTCGTCTTTCTTCGCCATTCTCAAGCCCTGGCGGCCTCAAGCATGGGGCGCAGGCCCACCCAGAACGCCACGTAGCTTGTGCACTGACTCGGCGTGGGTGAGATCGATATGCAGCGGGGTCACGGAGATTTTGCCGTCATAGAAGGCGCGCAGGTCGGTGCCGGCGTCCGGTTTCGACCGCTCCTGCCTGTATCCGACCCAGAAGTACTCGCGCCCACGCAGATCGGTTCGCTTCTCGGCCATCCGCACGTGGGCGTCGCGGAAGCCCTGGCGGGTCACCTCGACCTGCGGCGGCGGCTTCAGCGGCGCATTCGGGAAGTTGAGGTTCATGATCACGTCGGCGGGCCAGCCCACGTCCAGCAGGCGGCGCACGATACCCGGCGCGAACGCTTCGGCGCAGGCGTAGCCCGCATTGCCCTCGTAGAACCCGCCCTGCGAGAGCGCGATCCCGGGCACGCCCATGGCCATGGCCTCGATGGCCCCGGCCACCGTGCCGGACATGGTCACATCCTCGGCCAGGTTCACCCCGCGGTTGACGCCGGAGAGCACCAGGTCGGGCTTCTTACCCGTCACGATCTCGCTGATCCCCAGCATCACGCAGTCGGTGGGCGTGCCGCTGGTGGAGAACCGCTGCGGGCCATATTCGCGCACCCGGATCGGATCGGTCAGCGTCAGCGCCCGGCTCGCCCCCGACCGTTCGGCCTCCGGCGCGCAGATCCAGACGTCGTCGCTGAGCTTGGCCGCGATCCGCTCCAGCGCGGCCAGGCCCTCGGCATGGATCCCGTCGTCGTTGGTCAGCAGGATCCTCATCCGATGTGCGTGAGCCCCGGAAGGTAGGGATGCAGCGCCTGCGGGATGGCGATGCGGCCGTCCTCGTCCTGATAGTTCTCCATCACCGCCACCAGGGTGCGGCCCACCGCCAGCCCGGAGCCGTTCAGCGTATGCACGAAGCGCGCGCCCTTCTCGCCGGCCGCCTTGGTGCGCGCGTCCATCCGCCGGGCCTGGAAATCCCCGCAGTTGGAGCAGGAGCTGATCTCCCGGTATCGACCTTCGGACGGCAGCCAGACCTCAAGGTCGTAGGTCTTCTTCGCGCCGAAGCCCATGTCGCCGGCGCAGAGCAGCATGGTCCTGAACGGCAGCTCAAGCCGCTTCAGGATCGCCTCGGCGCAGCCGACCATCCGCTCGTGCTCGGCCTCGGACTGGCCCGGCGTGGTGATCGAGACCAGCTCGACCTTGTAGAACTGGTGCTGGCGGATCATCCCGCGGGTGTCGCGGCCCGAGGCGCCGGCCTCGGCGCGGAAGCTGGGCGTCAGCGCGGTGAGCCGCATCGGCAGCCCCTCCTCTGCGGTGATCTGCTCGCGCACGAGGTTGGTCAGCGACACCTCGGCGGTGGGGATGAGCCAGCGGATTTCAGGCAGCGCCTCGATCGGTCCGTCGGCGGCGCGGAAGCCTTCGGCGGTGTTCAGGCCGGGAACGGCCATGAACTGGTCGTCGCCGAACTTAGGCATCTGCCCGGTGCCGAACATGGCCTCCGTACGCACCATCAGCGGCGGTGAGACCTCGGTATAGCCGTGCTCGCGGGTCTGGACATCGAGCATGAACTGGCCGAGCGCCCGCTCCAGCCGGGCCAGCTCGCCCTTCAGCACCACGAAGCGCGCGCCGCTCATCCGCGCGGCCGCCTCGAAATCCATCAGGCCCAGGCCCTCGCCCAGGTCGGTGTGATCCTTCGGCCTGGCGATCGCGAACGGCGTCCCCCAGCGGCGGACCTCCACGTTGGCGTGCTCGTCCGCGCCGTGCGGCACGTCCAGGGCCGGGATGTTCGGGAGGCTCGCGAGCAGGTCGTTCAAATCCTGACCCGTGGCGCGCTCTATCTGGCTTTCGGCTTCGAGCTTGGTCTTGAGGTCCTCAACCAACTTCATCAGCCGCGAGGCTTCCGCTTCATCCTTGGCGGCCTTTGCGTGGCCAATGCTCTTGGAGGCCGCATTCCGATCAGCCTGAGCCGTCTGCCAAGCGGTCTGCGCCTCTCGCAGCTTCACATCGAGCTCAAGGATCTGTGCGACCAGCGCCGAACCGGACAGGCCTTTGGAATCCCAGCCTTTGACATAGGCCTCAGGGTTTTCGCGAAGGGCTCGGATGTCGTGCATAACGGTGGCTGGATCAGACGCTAGGTTTCGGCGGAAGCGGCTTCTCTAGAGCGCGTTGGCGCCCAGGCCAAGGCTCACGCCGCCGCGCCGTCGTCCTTCTTGCGCCGGAACTCGATGAGCCTGACGCAGCCCACCGAGACGAAGTAGAGCCCGACAATGGGGATCGAGAGCAGGATCTGGCTGATCGGGTCGGGCGGCGTGACGACGGCGGCCACGCCCACCACGGCCACAACCGCATAGCGCCAGCCGGCCATCAGCATCTTGGAATTGACGATCCCCGCCATGCCCAGCAGCGTCAGGATCACCGGAAGCTGGAAACAGATGCCGAAGGCCAGCAGCAACGCCGTCACCAGGTCGAAATACTCGGAGATCTTCGACATCAACTGGACCGACACCGGCCCGGCGCCGACGATCTGCTGGGAAAGCGCGAACCGCATCAGGATCGGCAGGATCATGTAATAGACCATAGCCGCGCCCAGCAGGAACAGCAGCGGCGAGGCCACCAGGAACGGCAGGAAGGCGCGGCGCTCCTTCTTGTAGAGGCCAGGCGCCACGAAGGCGTAGATCTGCTGGGCCAGCACCGGGAAGCTCAGCGCCACCCCGCCGATACCGGCGAGCTTCACCTTGGTCCAGAAGATCTCCAGCGGCGCGGTGTAGATGAGGTTGGTGGCCTGCTGGGAGGGTGGCAGAGCCTCCTGGCCGGTCAGCACCAGGAACATGTCCTTGGCGCCCTGCACCGCGCCGGTGAAGCTCGAATTGTTGACGCCCGACTTCGCCCCGATGGCCACCAGGCTCTGGGCCACCGTGTAGGGATGGATCAGCAGGGTGAGGATCGGCGTCGAAAAAGCGAAGCAGAAGATGAACGCGATCACCAGCGCGATCACGCAGGTGATCAGCCGCGAGCGCAGTTCGATCAGATGATCCAGCAGAGGCGCGCGGGAGGCCTCGATCTCGTCGTCGGCCGTGCTCATTGGGCGGCCGCCTTAGGGGCCCGCGGCCTGGCGGGCGCGGCGGCCTTCGCGCCGGACGGCTTGGCTTTCGCGGCAGCCTTCAGCGGCGTGGCCTTTGCCGCTGGCGCCTTGGCCGCTGAGGCCTTGCTCGGCGCGGTGGTCTTCGGGGCGCTCGTCTTGGCCTTGGCTGACTTGGCCGCCGGCGCCGTCTTCGCGGCGGCGTTCTTCGCCGGCGTCCGCACACGCTTCGGCTTGGCGAGCTCGGTCATCTCGACGTGCTCGGTCTGGGCCGGCGTGTAGGGATAGGCCACCGGCGAGTTCAGCTGCACGCCGACATCTGACAGGCCCTGGCTGATCTCGTCGAAGGTTTGGCTCACCTCCGGCGCATGGGTCGTCATATCGAGCAACTGGCCCTGGCGCATGGCCTCGACCTCCTTGCGCAGCTCGTCGAGCTCCGACTGGCGGGCCATCTCGTCGAAGCTGGCGCGGAACTCGGCGGCCATCGAGCGGACCTTGGCCATGAACTGGCCGAGCTTGCGCAGCAGGATCGGCAGGTCCTTCGGACCGACCACGATCAGCGCCACCACCGCGGCGACCAGGAATTCGACTGCGCGTCCTTCGGGAAACATGGCCGTGCCTTAGCGCGGTTTCAGGCGCAGTGGAAACAGGGGCTGAACAGAGGCGTGGCGGAGCGGCTCAAGCCTTGGTCTTGGCGCGCGAACTCGAGGCGGTCTTCGTCGCGGTCTTGGGCAGCGGCTTGGCCGGCGGAGGTTCTTCCTCCTTGGCTTCTTCCTCGCCCTTCAAACCTTCCCGGAAGGCTTTGATGCCCTTGGCGGTGTCGCCCATGATGCCGGAGATCTTGCCGCGGCCGCCAAGCAGCAGAAGCGCGATGATGGCGAAGAGCAGAACATGCCAGATCGAAAACGTGCCCATGGCGTCGAAAACTCCAAACCCGTCGCGCCTCGGCGACATCGTCTACGCGGCTATATAGTCCGTCTCGCGATAACGCGCCACGCGACAATCAGGCCGTTTCCTCGCCGAGAAAATCCATGTGGAACTCCGGCGCGTCGCCAGGCTCCAACGGGTCCTCGTCGGCGCCCAGCGCATTGGGATCGGGCACGGCGAAGTCGGCGGGCAGGTCGAGGGAGAGCAGTCCAGCCGCCCGCATCTCGGCCGCGCCGGGGAGATCTCCGACGCTGGCCAGGCCGTAGTGCTCCAGAAAGGCGTCGGTGGTGCCGTAGGTGATCGGCCGGCCCGGCGTGCGCCGACGGCCGCGCATGCGCACCAGGCCGAGCTCCAGGAGGACGTCCAGGGTGCCTTTGCTGGCCTGCACGCCGCGCACGGCTTCGATCTCGGCGCGGGTCACCGGCTGGTGGTAGGCGATGATGGCCAGGGTCTCCTGGGCGGCCTTCGAGAGGCGCCTGGGCTCGTCGCGCTCATCGGTCATCAGCCAGGCGAGGTCCTGCGCCGTCTGGAACCGCCAGCGCCCGGCCACGCAGACCAGTTCGACGCCGCGGCCCTCATAGCGCGCCTGCAGGGCCACGATGGCGCCGGCCACGTCCGCGCCTTCCGGCAGGCGCTTGGCGAGGTCGGCGTCGCTCAAGGGCCCGGCGGCGGCGAACAGCAGCGCCTCGACCTCGCGTCCGGTGTCGGCGAGGTCACTCATGCGACCTTGGCCTTTCGGGTCCGCAGATAGATGTCGGCGAAGGCCTCAAGCTGGCGAGCCTCCAGCGTCCCTTCCTTCACCAGCTCCAGGCTGGCCGAGAGGGTTGAGGCCACAAAGGACGCGCGGCCCGGTTGGCCATCGCTACCCGGCCCCGGCGGCCCCATGGGCGCGACGCCGGCGAGCGGCGTCCACCGGTCGAGATCGGGCAGCAGGCGGCGCAGGCGTTCGCGCGCCTCCTCCAGCGGGTAGGCCTTGGGCGTCGCCGGGGTGTAGGTGCGGCTGGCCTCTTTGGCGCGCTGGGCGATGTAGGCGCTCATCAGGCTGTAGAGGTCGCCTTCGATGCGGCCGGACGGGACGACCTTGATCGCCTGCGGGTCGCCGCGGCCAAATACGTCGCGGCCGAGTTGCGGGCGGGTGCGCAGGCCCTCTGCGGCATTTCGCATGGTGTCGAGCTTGGCCAGGCGGAAGGCGAGCCGGGCGGCGATCTCCTCGGCTGGCGCCTCGTCGCCCTTGGGTTGCTCGGGCTTCGGCAACAGCAGGCGCGACTTCAGATAGGCCAGCCAGGAGGCCATCACCAGATAGTCGGCGGCCAGCGAGAACTGCGCGCGCCGCGCCTGCTGGACGAAAGCCAGGTACTGCTCGGCCAGCTTCAGGATCGAGAGCTGTAAGAGGTCGACCTTCTGGCTGCGGGCGAGCGCCAGGAGGACGTGCAGCGGACCCTCGTAGCCGTCGATGTCGACGATCAGGGCCTCGCCATCCTCGGCGGCATTGGCCGCGGCGGCGAAGTCGAAGCTGGGCTGGAAGGTGTTGCTCATGCCGCGTAGGCCCCGTCGAACGCCGCATCGAAGCGGGCGCGGGCCTCGGCGGCGTCAAACGGCTCCGGTGTCTTGGCCAGGCGCGCCAGCGCGGCCTTGGCGCGGATCGAGGCGCGGCCCTTCAGCTCGCCGGCGCCCTTCACCACTGCCTTCATCTCGGCCATGGCGCTGTTGCAATGCAGGACCACGTCGCAGCCCGCCGCGCGGCTGTCGCGGGCCCGCTCAGCGAAATCGCCGCTCAGCGCCTTCATGGAAAGGTCGTCGCTCATCACCAGGCCATCGAAGCCGATCGCGCCGCGCACCACCCGGCGCATGACCTTCTTCGACGTTGTGGCTGGGCGCTTACGGTCGATGGCGGAATAGATCACGTGCGCCGTCATCGCCATCGGCATGTCCGACAAAACGCGGAACGGCGCGAAGTCGCAGGCGTCCAGGTCTTCGAAGCCCGCGTCCACCACCGGCAGCTCCAGGTGGCTGTCGGCCATGGCGCGGCCGTGGCCGGGGATGTGCTTGATCACCGGCAGCACCCCGCCGGCGATCAGGCCCTCGGCGGCGGCGCGGCCCAAGAGGGCCACCTCGTCGGCGGTCCTGCCGTAGGCGCGGTCGCCGATGATCTCGTGGCCCGAGGGGTCCGGCACGTCCAGCACCGGCACGCAATCGACGTTGATGCCCAGCGCGACCAGGTCATGGGCCATCAGCCGCGCGCCCAGGCGCGTGATCTCGCGCCGCACCAGCGGGTCGTTGCCGCCGAGGTCGCCGAAGGCGCGGCCCGGCGGATAGCGGCCCCAGTTGGGCGGGCCCAGACGCTGCACGCGCCCGCCTTCCTGGTCGATAAGCACCGGGGCGTCGGCGCGGCCGACGGTTTCGCGGAGCGCGGCCACCAGGGTCCGCACCTGGTCCGGCGTCTCGACGTTTCGCTTGAAGAGGATGAAACCCCAGGGCTTCACCCGCCGGAAGAACGTGCGTTCCTCCGGCGTCAGCACGGGGCCCGAGCAGCCCAGGATGGCTGCTGTGACGCTCACTTGACGAAGCAGGCCTTGCCCGCGGCCTTCAGCTTGTCGCAGAACGCCACGGCGTCGGCTCGGCTGGCGAACCCGGTGACCTGGGTGCGGAACAGCGTCTTGCCGTCCTTGTCGACCTTCTCGACGAATTTGCCCTTGCCGGCCGCGGCGCCGGGCGAGACGGAGGCCGCGTCGCTCCAGCCCTTGTCGGCCAGAGCCTGCGAGGAGAAGGCGCCGATCTGCACGGCGGCGACGCCGGCGGCCGGCTTGGCGGCGGGCGCGGGCGCAGCGGCCTTGGCTTCCGGTTTGGCGGGCGCAGGCTTCGCGGAAACGGGCGCAGCGGCCTTGGCCACCGGTGGCGCGGACTTCGGTGCGGGCGCCTCGGCCTTCGTCGCGGGCGGCGGCGGCTTGGACGGAGCCTCGGGCTTCGGCGGCGCGGCCGGAACTGAAGCCGCCGGCGGTTGAGCCGGGATCGAGGGCCGCAGCGCCGGGGCCGGAGCGGCAGGCGCGGCCGGGGTCACGACGACGGTGGGCGCGGCCGCCTGCGGGCGGGTCTGCGGCTGTTCCGGCGGCGCGGTGAACTGCGGCGAGATCGCGCCGTCGCCGGAGGCCTTGCCGCCTTCGGTCTTGTAGATCTGCAGTCCCGCGGCAGGATCCTGCGGCTGGGCCTCGGCAGGCGGCGCGGCCTTCATGCCGCCCACCGGCACGCCGACGGCCTGCGGCGGCTCGCCGGCGTGGCGCACGCCCGAGCGGTAGAAGATGAACATCGCCGCCGCCAGACCGGCCAGCACCAGGATCGAGATGATCAGGGTGAAGGGCAGCGGCCGCGAGCCGCGCACCGGCTGGCGGGCGTCGAAGCTGAGCGGCGCGTCGGTGGGCGGCGTATAGGCGCCGCGCTCATGATCGGACATCGATGACTCCCGAGGCGGGCGCGTCCGGACCGCCGAATCGCGCGCTAGAGGCGGTAGTCTAGCCGAGCCCGCGCCCGTCCAACCGCCCTACCCGCCGATTTCTGTGCGCAGACCGCGCCAGAAGTTGGGCGCGCGTCGCCGCTTGGCAGAGGCCTGACGCCCGCGCCATAAGGAACGCGTGAGCAACGTGCGAAGCCCCGTCGGGCGCAGATTGCGGCGTGAGGACCAGTAGCGGATGAGCGAAGTCGTCGACGGACGCGTCCGCCAGCTGATCGACGCTGCGTCCCGCGCGCTGGCGACCGGCCAGACCTACGACGCCGAGCGGCTGGTCCGCCAGGCGGAGAACGAGGCGCCCAGCCATCCCCTGGTGCTCAACGAAATCGGCAAACGCAAGCTGCTGGCGGGCGACGCGGCCGGCGGACTGGCGATGCTGGAACAGGCTCTGGCGGAAGACCCGGGCAATCCGACGTTCCTGCTGAACTTCGCCACGGCGTTGCGCGACCTGAACCGGCGCGACGAGGAACTGGCGGCGCTGAACCGGGTGCTTGCGGCTGAGCCCACCAACATGCGCGCCCTGTTGCAGGCCGCGGCCCTGCACGAGCACCTTAAGGACAGTCGCGCCGCGGCGGCGACTTACCGCAAAGTGCTGATGCTGGTTCCGACGGGGGTTCAGGTCCCCGCGGACATGCGCCCGATCTTCGCCCACGCCCAGTCGGTGGTCGACGCCAACGGCCGCGCTCTGGAGAATTTCCTCGACGCCCATCTGCAGGAGGTCCGCGCCCGGCACGCCAGTGAGCCGCTGGGCCGCTTCGACAAATCGCTGGCGACCTATCTGCAGAAACGCCGCGTCTACCGCCCGCAGCCGACCTTCCTCTATGTGCCCGAGCTGCCGGCCATCGAGTTCTATCCGCGCGAGGACTTTCCCTGGCTTGAGGCGATCGAGGCGGCGGCCGACGACATCCGCGAGGAGCTGGTCGGCGTGCTCGCCGATGGCGCCCAGGTGCTGGAGCCCTACATCGCCCTGCAGGCGACGCCGGACGAGAAATGGCGCGCGCTGAACAATTCGCGCAGCTGGGGCGTCTTCTACCTGTGGAAGGCGGGCCACGCGATGGTCGAGAACATGGCCCGCTTCCCCAAGGCCATGGCGGCGCTGGAGGCCTGGCCGAAATGCGAGCTGCCGGGGTCCGCGCCCACGGCGGTGTTCTCGATCCTGGAGCCGCGCACCCGCATCCCGCCACACACCGGGGTCAACAACGCCCGCCTGATCTGCCATCTGCCGCTGATCGTACCGCCAGGCTGCGGCTTCCGCGTGGGCGCGGAGACGCGTCAATGGGAGCCGGGCAAGGCCTTCGTCTTCGACGACACCATCGAGCACGAGGCCTGGAACAACTCGGGCGAAGCCCGTGCGGTGCTGATCTTCGATATCTGGAACCCCTACGTCACGCCCGCCGAGCGCGAGATGGTCAGCGCGCTCACCGTCGGGGTGGAGCAGTTCTACGGCTCGCTGCCGTCCTACCTCTGATCCAGCGCTAGTGCAGCGAATCCAGGTGGAAGAGCTTGCGGTGCTCTTCGATGGCGAAGCGGTCGGTCATTCCGGCGATGTAGTCGCAGACCACGCGCGCCACCCCGGCCTCGTTGCGGCCCTGCGTCCGAGAGCACCATTCGGCCGGCAGGACGTCCGGCTCGCCCAGGAACAGCTGGAACATCTCGGCCAGCATGCGCCGCGCCTGGCTGCGGGTGCGGTTGACCTTCCAGTGGCGATACATCCGCTCCATCAGGAAGGCCCTCAGCGCGCCCAGGTCCTCGACCATGTCACGGGAGAAGGCCACCAGGGCGTGATCCAGGTTCCGGACATCTTCGGGCGAGCTCACCCGATCCTTGTCCGCTCGGCGACGCGTCTCGGCCAGCACGTCGTCGACCATGGCCCCGATCATCCGCCGTACGGCCTCCAGCCTTAGGATGCCGGGATCGACCGTGGGATAGTCGGTCACCGCGCTGGCCACGTGCGGGCCGATCAGCGGGATCGAGCGCAGTTCGTCGAGGTTGAAGAGCCCCGCCTGCACCCCGTCGTCCACATCGTGGTTGTTGTAGGCGATATCGTCGGCGAGCGCGGCGACCTGCGCCTCCGCCGAGGCCCAGCCGCCGAGCTTCAGGTCATATTCCGCGTCGAACTCGGCGATGGCGCTCCAGGAGGGCTTCTCCAGCTTATCCACCACCGGGCCGTTGTGCTTGATGATGCCTTCCAGGGTCTCCCAGGTGAGGTTCAGCCCCTCGAAGCGCGGATAGCGGCGCTCCAGCTTGGTGACGACCCGGAAGGTCTGCACATTGTGGTCGAAGCCGCCGAAGCCGGCCATCTGGATCTGCAGTTCGTCCTCCCCGGCGTGGCCGAAGGGCGGATGGCCGAGATCATGGGCCAGGGCGATGGTCTCGGCCAGATCGGCGTCCAGCCCCAGAGCCGTGGCCAGCGAGCGGGCGATCTGCGCCACCTCCAGGCTGTGGGTCAGGCGGGTGCGGAAATGGTCGCCCTCGTGAGCCACAAAGACCTGGGTCTTCTCCTTCAGCCTTCGGAAAGCCGTGCAGTGTATGATCCGGTCGCGGTCGCGGGCGAACGGCGTGCGCGTGGCGCTCTCGGCCTCGGCGACCTTGCGGCCGCGGGATTTCGAGGGGTCCTCCGCATAGGGAGCCTTGGAAGGGATCGTTGCGGCCATCAAATCCATCTATATGACAGCCCCTTGGTCGAAGCCGCTCGCATCCTCATATAGTCCAGGCGTTTCATTCGTCTAACTGACATGACCAGCACCGAACTCACTCTCAGCCCCTCGGCCGCCCAACGCATCCACGCCATCGGCAAGGCGGAGGGCAAGACGCTGATGCTGCGCGTGGCGGTGGAGGGTGGCGGCTGCTCGGGGTTCCAGTACCAGTTTGGCCTGGTCGAGGCCGCCGAGCCCGACGACCTGCGCATTGAGCGCGACGGGGCCGCCGCGGTGGTCGACGAGATGTCGCTGGCGCTGCTGAAAGGCTCGGAGATCGACTTCGTGGACGAGCTGGCCGGCGCCGAGTTTAAGGTCCGCAATCCCAACGCCAAGTCCAGCTGCGGCTGCGGCGTCAGCTTTTCGATCTGAGCGCCAGCCGGTTGCGCCCGCTCCGGCGCGAATAGCCTTCGATCTCCGACCACGAGCGGATCAGCGCGATGCCGGCCCCGCCGCCCCGCTCCAGGTTCGGCCCCTTGTCCTGCGCGCTGCGTGGGTCGAAGGCGATCCCCGCGTCGGTGAACGTCATCCGCACCGCGCCGCGAGCGCGCTCCATGCGAAATCCGATCAGGCTGCCGGCGCGGGGCCTGCCGTGCTCGACGATGTTGGCCACCCATTCCTCGACGATCACCGCCAGGCGGTCGGCGGTCGTTTGCGGCAGGCGGTGCGCGCGGGCGAAACGGCGGGTCGCGTCCAGGGCGCGCGCGACGGCGCCCGCGCCAGGCGCCAAGCGGGCGACCACTGTTCGATCGGAGTCGGACTCGGCGCGGCTCTTTGCTATGACGTTTAGCCTTGAGGACTGCGGGGGCTGGAAGATGCTGAAATCGGTCGCGGCAGGATTGCTGATCGCAGGCGCTCTGTCGACGCAGGCGCTCTGCGCCGACATCGGACGGGTCAAGACAGTGGTCGGCCAGGCGAGCATTGTCCGTGGAACGAGCACAACGCCGGCCACGCCGGGCGCCACGCTCAGCGTCAAGGACGTATTGACCACCGGCCCGGACGGACGCATCGGCATCACCTTCATCGACAACAGCCGCTTCGCGGTCGGGCCCAACGCCCACGTCTCGCTGGCCCAGTTCGAATTTGACGACACCACCCACAAGGGAAGCTCGCTCACCCAGGTGGACCGCGGCTCCCTGGCCATCGTCTCCGGCCAGATCGCCAAGGAAAACAAGGACGCGATGAAGGTGAAGACCCCCACCTCGCTGCTGGCTGCGCGCGGCACCCGCTTCGTGGTGGACGTTCCGTGAGGGCGCTCCTCGCACTCGCCCTCCTCCCGCTCCTGGCCGCCTGCGCCAGCACGCCCCCGGGGTCGGTGACCCTGCTGCCCGGCGAAGCCGGCATGGCCGTCGGCGCGGTCGCGGTGTTCGACCCCAAGTCCGGCGCCGAGCAGGGTTCGCTGACGGCGGCGAACACCCAGACGGCTTTGGGCCCCAAGTTCGCCGCCAAGCCTGCCGATCCGAAGCTCTACGCAGCCCTGACCGACGGCCTGCCGCTGCCGGCCGCCCATTTCACGCTCTACTTCCTTGAGGGCACCACCAAGCTCACGCCGGACTCGGAGCCTGAACTGCAGAAGGTGTTCGCCGAGATCGCCAAGCGTCCCGGCGCGGAAGTGCAGATCACCGGCCATACCGACACGGTCGGCAAGGACGGCGACAATGACATGCTGTCCCTGCGCCGGGCCCGTGACGTCCGCGAAGCCCTGATCGCCCAGGGGCTCAGCCCGACGATCAGCCGCGCCGTCGGCCGCGGTGAGCGCGAGCTCCTGGTGTCCACGCCGCCCAACACCGCCGAGCCGCGCAACCGACGCGTGGAGATCATCGTCCGTTAGCCCGCCGGCCGGTCGCGATCCTGTCCGCGAATTAACGTGACCGCGCCGCTGGGCGCGGCTCCCATCCAGCATCAGGAACGAGGCCGCGCGAGCCCGTGGCCGGGCTGGAGGACCTGCAAGATGTTCAACGCCGCGACCCTGGCCGCCGCCGCCGTCCTGGCCCTGGCGGGCGCACCGCCAGCCCCGCCCGCGCCCCCGGCGCCGCCCGCCCTGCCCAGCTGGACCGCCTGGGACGACGCAGACCAGGTGATCCCCGCTTCGCTTGAGTGGTCGATCCGTCCAACGGACTCCAAGGATGCGCCCGGCCAGTACGATTTCGAGCTCGGCTATCGCAGCGAGCACCATTCCTCGCAAAGGGGCGAGACCCTGCCAGCGTCCGCCCTGCCCGGCCTGACCGAAGCCCAGCTCGCCAGCGCCGGCCAGCCAGTCACATTCGCTATCCGCCACGACGCCGGCGAGTTCCGCTGCAAGGGCGTGGTCGGCCAAGGGCGCGGGCTCGGGACCTGTATCTACACGGCCAACGCGGCCTTCCCGGCGGCGCTGGCCAGGCGCGGTGTCAGCGGCGGTCTGGAGCCCTATCAGCAGTTCGAGCTGACCATGAACGACATCGGCTTCGCCTATGTCGACGAGCTGAAGCGCGAGGCCTACGCCACCCCGGACACGACGGATCTGGTCCGCGCGGGCATCCACGGCGCGGGGATGAAGCATCTGCTGGCCATGAACGCCGCCGGCTATCGCTTCGGCGACGTGGCGACCCTGGTGAGGATGCGCGATCACGGCGTCACGGCCCATTACGTCACCGCGCTGCGGGAAGCAGGCTACTCGGGCCTCCCCGCCAACGACCTTCAGCGTCTGCGCGACCACGGGGTCAGCACGACCTACATCGGCGAGCTTAGGCAGGCCGGCTATTCCGGTTTGACGGCGGACGATCTGGTGCGCCTGCGCGACCACGGGGTGAGTGGCAGCTTCGTCGGGGAGCTGCACGCCATGGGCTATGACGGGCTCAGCGTCGACCAGCTGCAGCGTCTGCGCGACCATGGCGTCAACGCCGGCTTCATCCGCATCGCCAACCAGGGCGGCGAGAAGCTGTCGCCGGACGACCTCATCCAGCTGCGCGACCGCGGCGGCCGGCGCTAGCCGCTGGCGGGCCGGCGCACCGCCAGAACAGTCAGGTCGTCGCTCGCCTCCGCGCCCGCCTCGAAGGCGCGCACCGCCGCAACCAGCCGATCGATAAGATCGCTCAAGAGGGTCTGGACGCCGCCAATGACCGCGAGCGTGCGTTCACGGCCGAAAAGGTCGCCGGTCGGATCCTGCGCCTCGGTCACCCCGTCGGTGAAGGCGATCAGGGTCTCGCCGGGCTCCAGCCGAAAACGTTCCACCGGATAGGGGAAGCCCTCTGCAACGCAGAGGGCTGGGCCGCCCTCCAGCACCAGCTCGCGCACCGTTCCGTCCGCGGCGACCACGAACGGGTTCTCGTGGCCCGCGCTGCAGAGGTCGAGCGTCCCGTCGGTCAGGTCCAGGACGCCGACCAGCAGGGAGACGGCCATCATCTGCCCATTGTCGCGCGACAGCTCCGCGTTGATCCCGTCGATGGCCGCCTCGAGCGCGATCTGCGGCCGCATCAGGAGGCTGCGCGACAGGGCCTTGGAGAGCGCCATGAACAGCGACGCCGGCACGCCCTTGCCGGTGACGTCGCCGACCAGGAAACAGAGCCGCCCGCCGTCGAGCGTGAAGGCGTCGTAGAGGTCGCCTCCGACGCTCTTGGCGGGTTGCAGGACCGCGTCGATCTCCACCGCGTCCGAGACCCGGCGCAGCGCCGCGCGCGGCAGCAGCATGCCCGTCTGGATCTCGCTCGCCGCCGCCAGCTCGCCGGCCGTCTTCGCCGCCGACAGCCGCGCCTCGTCCAGCGCCGCCCGCAGGCGGGTCTGCACACGCCGCCCCTCAACGAACAGCAGGCCGATCATCGCCGCGGCGGTCGCGGTTCCTGGCGCCAGCACCGGCGCGGGATCGACCAGCAGGCCGCGCAGGAAGGCCGCGTAGCTCAAGCCCAGGGCGATAGCCGCCAGGCCGAGGACCCCACCTGCGAGGGCTGTGAGGCTCAGACGCGGCGTTGACAGGAAGGCCGCGAACGCCGCCAGCAGCCCCAGGCCCCACTCCAGCGGCGTCGCCCAGTCTGGCCGCTCCAGGGCTCCGCCGCCAGCAATGCCGTTCACCGCCTCGGCTTGCACCAGGACGCCGAAGGTCTCGGGATCACGCGGCGTCGTGACCACGTCGGAGGTCCCTGCGGCGGTCAGGCCAACGATCACGATCTTGCCGTCGAAGGCGTGCGCCGGAACGCCGCTGCGCAGCAGGTCGACCGCCGAGGTCGTCGACGGCCCGCTCAGGCCCCGGAAGCGCAACGCCATGCGGCCTTGTAAATCCACCGGCAGGCGATGGCGGCCGAGCTGCACCGCCTTCAGATGCGTCGCGTCACCCACCAGCCGGATCTGATCCCGGCCCTCGGCGACCCGCACCAATTCCAACGCGAATCCCGGCGTCAGCGCGCCGGCGGACCGGGCGACCAGGGGCACGCGGCGCATGACGCCGTCCGGGTCCTTCGGCCCGTTGACCAGGCCGTGGCCCAGGGCCGCCCCGTCAAGGATCGGCAGGCTGGCGACCGTCTCCGGATAGGCCGGCAGGCTCTTGGGCGCAGCGCCCGTGAACTGCGCCTCCGGCGGCAGGGGCGCGGCCGCGCCGATGGCGTCGAAGCTGTCCTTGGTGACCCCCGCACGGGCCAGCACCACGGGGCTGCGGCCGATCACCCGGGCGAAGACCGCGTCCATCGACGGCAGGGCGCGCACCTGCGCGGCCGTCGCCTTCGGCAGCTCCGGATAGAGGTCGGCGAACAGGCCGGGGGTCAGGCGATCCTGTTCCGGGAACAGGAAGTCGAACCCGATCGCCTTGGCCCCGCGCCCGGCGATCGCCTCGGTGAGCCGGGCCATGGCGTAGCGCGACCAGGGCCAGCCCCCGACCGCCGCCAGGCTGGGCGCATCGATCAGCACCACCTGCGCCGTCGACGGGGCCGTCGTCGGCGGAGCCACGCGCTGGAAGAGGTCGAACAGCGGCTGGCGGATAGCCGGGCCGGCCGCCAGCAGGGCCAAGGCGGCCAGGATCGCCGCGGCGATCCCGCCCAGACGCACCCGCAGGCGGGCGCCGGGGTCGAGCTCGTTCAGATCGTGACCTCGAGGCCATCGTAGGCGCAGAGCACCTGCAACGGTGGCCGTTCCTCGCGCACCAGTTCCTCGTAGCGCACCGTCTCGGCGTGCATTCGCTGGATATCGGCATCGGTGTAGGTCGGCTCGTGGTGGAACAGCGCCAGCCGCTTGGCGCCGGCGGCGTGGCACAGGTCCACGGCCACCACATTGGAGGAATGGCCCCAGTCCTGCTTCAGGCTGACGCTGTCGCCGAGCGAATACATGGTGTCGCAGATCACCAGGTCGGCGGCGGCGAAGAAGGCCTCGAAGGCCGCCTCGGCGTCCATGTTGTCCACCTTGTGCTCGCTGTCGGTGGAATAGATCACCGAGCGGCCATCGCGGGCCAAATGATAGCCGTAACTGTCGTGGCTGTGGTGTTGGCGGATCAGGGTCACCGTGACGCCGGCGACCTCGAAGGGCTCGGCCATCCCATGAACCTCGAAGCTGATCTTGGCCCGCAGCCAGTCGAAGGGAACCGGGAAGGAGATCTCCTCCTGCTGACGGCGCAGCGCCTGCTCGGCGTCCGGGTGGCCGGAGTGGATGACGATCGTCGCTCCGGGATCGAAAGCCGGCCCGAAGAACGGGAAGCCCATGATGTGGTCCCAGTGCAGGTGGGACAGGAAGATATGATAGGTCCGCGGATGGCCCGCCGCACAGCGCCGGAAGGCGTCAATTCCGAATTCCCGCAGGCCCGAACCCATGTCGCAGACGAAGTATGCGTCGTCGGCGCCCTCGATCTCCACGCAGGAGGTGGCCCCGCCGTAGGCGCCATAGGTGGCGAAGTCGAGGCTGGCCTCGGCGAAGGCCGCCGCTTCGGCGTCGTCGGCGAAGTTGCGCCCGCCCGCCGCAACCAGGGCCCGGGCGATCTTCGACCGGATCGCATCGGCCTTCTGGGCCACCGGCAGCGACCCTCGTGTTCCCCAGAAGCGCACCAACATCAGGCGGCCGGCCCTACGGCGTCGATGACGTCGAACAGCTTGTCGTAGCGGCTGATGGCCAGGATCTCGCGCATCCTGGCGTTGGGCGCGGCGAGCGTGATCTTCACGGCGTCACCGGCCTCGCGCTTGGCCATGGTCAGCGCCCGCAGGCCGCGGGAGGACATGTAATCGAGGCCGGAGAAATCGACCACCAGCAGCAGGCCGCCGGCCGCCGCGGCCTCACGCACCGCCGCGGTGAGCGCCGCCGAAAAGGCCTCCCAGGTCGTCTCGTCAACCCGACCGCGCGGCCGGCCGACAAGCCTTCCCGCGTCGCGCTCAAGCTGCCACTCCATAACGCCTCCCCACTAGGGGTTGGATGCTGCCACAGTTGACCCGGCGCCGACAGGCCCCAAACCAAGGTTCGGCTTGCGCCGGTTCGCCGGCCGCATAACTCTGGTTCGCAACAACGGGAGGGAGGCCGCCATGCATCTTGTCTCGCGCGCCAGGCGCATTGGGCTCGCGCTGCTGGTGGCGGCGGCGATCGTCGGACCCGCCGCGGCCCAGCCTCCCTCCTACGACGGCGACTGGGCCGGCACGCTGGAGGTCCAGGGTCAGAAGTTGCGGCTGGAGCTGCACCTGAAGACCGTGGACGGGCAGGAAACGGGCGAGCTCAACAGCCTCGACCAGGGCGCGACCATTCCGGCGACGGCGGTGAAGACCGAGGGCGGTCAGCTCTCCGTGCTGTTCCTGGCGGTCGGCGGCGAGTTGACGGCCAAGCTGTCGGCGGACGGCAAGACACTGGCCGGAACCTGGAGCCAGGGCGCGCCCCTGCCGCTGACGATGACACGGAAATAGCCTGCGCCCTTGCAGGACGTGGCGCAGCAATCGAAAAGGCCTCACGTCCCCCTGCAGCGGGGATGAGCGGTTGATTGGGACTTGGGATGCGCATCGCCACCTGGAACGTCAATTCGGTCAATGCGCGCCTGGAGACGGTGCTGAAGTGGTTCGAGGCCGCTCAGCCGGACGTCGCCTGCCTGCAGGAGATCAAGTGCGTCGACGAGAAGTTCCCGGCCGAGGCGTTCGAGCGGCTGGGCTATAACGTCGCTGTCCACGGCCAGAAGTCCTATAACGGCGTGGCCCTGCTCTCGAAGACGCCGATGGAAGACGTCCGCCGCGGCCTGCCCGACCCGGGCGAGGAGGAGCAGTCGCGCTATCTCGAGGCGGTGATTTCCGGACCCCGGCCGGTGCGCGTCGCTTCCATCTACCTGCCCAACGGCAATCCGGTGGACAGCGAAAAATATCCTTACAAGCTGGACTGGATGGGCCGGCTGACCCGCCACGCGAAGGACCTGCTGGCCCTGGAGGAACCGCTGGTGCTGACCGGCGACTACAACGTCATTCCCGAAGCGCGCGACGCGGAGTTCCCGGCCAATTGGGAGGGCGACGCCCTGTTCCGCCCGCAGACGCGGGAGGCGTTCCGGGTGTTGAAATACCTGGGCCTGACCGACGCCTTCCTGGAGGCGGATGGGAGCCCCGGCGCCTACACGTTCTGGGACTATCAGGCGGGCGCCTGGCAGCGGAACAACGGCATCCGCATCGACCACGCCCTGCTCTCGCCCCAGGCCGCCGACCTGTTGAGCGGAGTGACTATCCATCGCGACGTGAGGAGCTGGGACAAGCCCTCCGACCACGTGCCGCTGGTCATCGAACTGGACCTTTAGCGAACGCCGATTTGGGCAGACTCAGCCAAGGGGCTTAGCCTGTCCGCCATGGACGAGGTGACCCGGCTCCTGGCGTTGCTCGGCGTCGCTGGCGTTCTGGTCACCCTGGTGGCCGGGATCGCCCGCTGGCGGATGAACGAAGGCCGCCGGATTCAGCGGGGCCTGAAGACCGTGCTGAAAGGCGACCTGCACGGCTTCCTGCCGGCGCTGGGGCGCGGCAAGGGCATGGGGTTCAATTTCACGACCAATCGCTGCGCGGTGGTCTGGGACGCCGGCGCCTGGGGCCTGGTCTATTCGCTCGACGAGCTGATGGGCGCCGAAGTGATCGTCGACGGCCTGGTCACCGGCCGGGTCCATCGCGGCGAGGCGCGCAAGGCGCTGGAGGCCTTCGACGCCGCCGAGCGGGTGGCGCTCAGGTTGGTGTTCGACGACCTGGCTCAGCCGGACTTCATCCTCGACCTGTGGCTGCCGGAGGACGAGGGCCGCCGCGACGAGCTGGCGCCCGCAGAGGCCATCGCCGAGGCCAACCGCTGGCTGGCCAGGATCGAGGCGCTGTTGAGACGCCCGATGGCCGCCAAGCGCGCCGCCGCGCCCGCACCAGCCCCGGTGGTGGCGAGCCCCGCGCCGCCGCCTGAGTCGAAGCCGGAGCCGGAGTTCGAACGGGAGCCCTTCCCGCCGCTTGCTCCGCTGTTTTCGCGCCTCGCCGACGAGGACGACGATGAGGCGCCGTGGGACGAAGACGACGAGGCCGAGGACCGCCGCGCCCTACCGTAGCTAGGCTTGATAGACCGTCGCGCCGCCGGTGACCGTGTGCACGATCTTGATGTCCTTGATCCTGTCCGGATCGACCGTATGCGGATCGTCTGCCAGCACCACGTAATCAGCCAGTTTGCCGGGGGCGATCGAGCCCTTGGTCGTCTCCTCGTGGGAGGCGAAAGCGCCGTTCAGGGTGTTGACCCGCAGGGCCTCGTCGACGGTGATCCTCTGGTTGGCGCCCCAGACCTTCCCGTCCCAGCCCTTGCGCGTGACCATCGCCTGGATGGCCATCAGCGGCGAGAACGGTCCCGGATTGAAATCGGAGCCCGCGCAAACCGGCACGCCGGCGTCCAGCAGGTCGCGGAACGCCATGGCGTTGCGGATGGTCGCCTCGCCATAGAACGGGAACTTGTCGGAGTTGTAGTAGGCGTAGGTCGAGAACACCGCCGGCACGACGCTCGCCGCCTTGATCCGCGCGATTAGCGAGGGGTTCAGCAGGGTGCAGTGGGTGATCTTCGGCCGCGCGTTGGGGCGGGGATAGAGTTTCTGGGCGCGCTCGATGGCGGTCAGCACACGGTCGATCGCCACATCGCCATTCGCGTGGCAATTCACGTCGATCCCCGCTCGGTGCACCCGCTCGATCCAGGCGTTCAGCACCTCCGGCGTCTCGGTGAGGTTGCCGAAATAGGGCGGCGAGACACCGGGATAGGCGTGGCTCATCGCCATGGTCCGCTCGGAGAACGAGCCGTCAACCAGGTGCTCCGACGTCGCGCCGAGCTTGATCCACTCGTCGCCGAAGCCGGTCTGCAGGCCCGAACGGATCATCGCCTCCATGACCAGGGCCTGAGGCTCGTAGCTGACCCGGTGCTTGAGATCGCCCCGCGCGCGGATGTCCTGCAGGGCGGCGAGATCCCCGCCCTCGTGGTGGACGCTGGTCAGGCCGTAACGCACGAACTGCTTGGACATGTGCGCCTGGCCGTCCCGGCCGCGCCGCGCGGCCTCCTGCGGCGTGAAGGTCTGGCGCAGGCCGATCGCTTCGATGGGGCGGCTGGCGTTGTCGGTGACGCGGCCGTTGAGCTCGCCATCGGGGCCCCTGTCGTAGGTGCCGCCCGGCGGGTCCGGGGTCGCCTTGGTGACCCCGGCCATGGCGAGGGCCTTGGAATTGTAGAACATCGTATGCCCGCCGCGGTGGCGCACGCCGACGGGCTGCGTCGTCGACACCCGGTCCAGGTCGTGGACGTTGAGCAGGCGGCCGTCCTTGACCTTGATATCGTCGTAGAACTCGCCCCTGACCCAGGTGTCCGGCGGCAAGGTCTGGGCCCGGGCGCGCAGCTTCTCGACGATGCTGTCGATGGTGACGAACTCGACCTCGAACGGATTGCCGACCAGGACGTCGTAGAGCAGCGTCTCGCCCGGCGCGTGGTTGTGGCAATCGATGAAGCCCGGGGTGACGGTCATGCCCTGGGCGTCGAAGGTCTGGGTGCGTTTGCCGATCAGCGGCCTGATGTCTTCGTTACGCCCCACCGCGATGAAGCGTCCGCCCCGCACCGCGAAGGCCTGGGCCCGCGGCGCCTGGGCGTCGACCGTCAGCACCTTGGCGTTGAGGACCACGAGGTCGGCGTCCTCTGATGCGGCGCCGGCGGCGGCGCGAGCCCAGGGCGCGGCCAGGCCGGCGCCCGCCAGACCGAGGAACCCCCGACGGCTTCGATCGTCCCATCTCATGCGCCTCGCCTCCCCGCGTCGCAGAGGAGTGTCGCGCCGCGCCTGCGGCTAGGCCAGAGCGAAATCCACGGCGGCTTCACAATGGGCGACGGCGGTGTCGACGGTCGCAAGCGGCATGGCGGCGACGTCGAGCAGCAGGCCGATCTCCGTGCAGCCGAAGATGATCCCGTCGCAGCCGGTGGCCTTGGCCTCGTCGATCATCGCCAGCACCGCGGTGCGGGAGGCCTCGGTGATCACGCCCACCACCAGTTCGTCGTAGATAATGGCGTGCAGACGATCGCGGTCGGCCTTGGGAGGGGTGATGGTCGCGATGCCCTGCGCCGCCAGCCGCTCGGAGTAGAACGGCTTCTCCATCGTGAAGCGGGTGGCCAGCAACAGGGCCTTGGTCACGCCCCTCGCTTTCAGCGCTTCGGCCGTCGCGTCGGCGATATGGATCACCGGCTTGGACGTCGCGGCGGCCACCTCGGCGTAGTTCAGGTGCATGGTGTTGGCGCAGATCAGCACCGTGTCGGCGCCCGCGCCTTCCAGCCGCCGCGCAGCATCCGCCAGCACGCGCCCCGTCGCCGCCCAGTCATCCATCCCCTGCAATTCGGCGATGGGGGCGAAGTCCAGCGACCAGAGGGCGATCTGCGCCGAATGCAGTCCGCCCAGCCGCTCACGCACCAGCCGGTTGATCAGCTGGTAGTAGACGGTGGTGCTCTCCGCGCTCATCCCGCCGATCAGCCCGATGGTCTTCATCAGATGTCCGCGTAGACGTGGGTCTCGCCGGCCATGCCCGGATGGGTCACCGCGCCTTCGTGGGCCGGGCCCACCATCTGGGCGTACTTCCAGAGCGCGCCCGAGCCATAGTTGGTCTTGCGCGGCTCCCAATGGCGTTGGCGGTTCTCCAGCTCGATGGGATCGACCTCCAGTTCGATGGTCCCCGCGTCAGCGTCGATGGCGATGATGTCGCCGTCCTTGATCAGCGCGATCGGTCCGCCCATCTGGGCCTCCGGCCCGATGTGGCCGACGCAGAGGCCCCGCGTGCCGCCGGAGAAGCGGCCGTCGGTGATCAGCGCCACCTTGTCGCCGCGGCCCTGGCCGGAAAGCGCCGCCGTGGTCGACAGCATCTCGCGCATCCCGGGTCCGCCGCGCGCGCCCTCATAACGGATCACCAGGACGTCGCCGTCCTCGTAGGCGCCGGCCTCCACGGCGTCGAAACAGGCCTGCTCGCCGTCGAAGCAGCGGGCCGGCCCGCGGTGCGCGCGATGGGAGGTCATGCCGGCCACCTTGACGATGGCGCCGTCGGGGGCGAGCGAGCCCCACAGGCCCACCACGCCGCCGGTCGGCGACAGCGGGTTGGAGACCGGGCGGATCACCTCCTGGTCGTCGCGCCAGGCCACCTCGGTCAGGTTCTCCGCGATGGTCTTGCCGGTCACGGTCATGCAGTCGCCGTGGATGTAGCCACCCTCGAGCAGGGTCTTCAGCAGCATGGGCATGCCGCCCGCCTCGCCCATGTCCTTGGCCACGAACCGGCCGCCGGGCTTCATGTCGGCGATGTGCGGCGTGCGGGCGGCGATCTCGGCGAAGTCGCGCAGGGTGAATTCGATGCCGCACTCGTGCGCCATGGCCGGCAGGTGCAGACCGCCGTTGGTCGAACCGCCGGTCGCCGCGACCACGGCCGCGGCGTTCTCGAAGGACTTGCGGGTGACGATGTCGCGGGGACGCAGGCCCGTCGCGATCAGCCGGACCACCGCCTCGCCCGAGGCCACCGCATAGGCGTCGCGGCTCAGATAGGGCGCCGGCAGCGAAGCCGAGAGCGGCAGGGCAAGACCGATGGCCTCGGAGACACAGGCCATGGTGTTGGCGGTGAACTGCCCCCCGCAGGCCCCGTCCGACGGGCAGGCGACCTGCTCCAGGCTGCAGAGGTCCTCCAGGCTCATCCGGCCAGCGGAATGCATGCCGACGCCTTCGAACACGTCGACCACGGTCACGTCGCGGCCCTGCCACGAGCCGGGCAGGATCGAACCGCCGTAGAGGAACACTGACGGCACGTTCAACCGCAGCATGGCCATCATCATCCCCGGCAGGGACTTGTCGCATCCGGCGATGCCAACCAGGGCGTCATAGGCGTGGCCGCGCATGGTCAGCTCGACCGAGTCGGCGATCAGGTCACGGCTCACCAGCGAGGAGCGCATGCCCTCGTGACCCATGGCGATGCCGTCGGTGACCGTGATGGTGCAGAACTCCCGCGGGGTCGCGCCTGCGGCCTTCACGCCCTCCGACACCGCGTGCGCCTGGCGCATCAGCGCGGTGTTGCAGGGCGCGGCCTCGTTCCAGCAGGAGGCCACGCCCACGAAGGGTTGGGCGATCTCACGGCTGCCGAGACCCATGGCGTAGTAGTAAGAGCGGTGCGGCGCCCGGCTGGGCCCCTCGGTCACGTGACGGCTGGGCAGCCTGGTCTTGTCCCAGCTTCCGTCCGGCTTGCGATGCATCGAATGGACCTCCTGATCGAGGCCGTTCCTTAAGCGTGCAGCGCAACGCAGGAAAGGCCCCGCCGGCTTTCGCGCGAACGCCGATGGCGCGCGCCGGTTGCATTTGGAACCTTGATCGCGCCGGTGCGTTGTGCCCCCGTAACAGCGGTATTCCGTAAGCGGGCGTTTTCCAACAAGAAAAGATGAAATTCGAAATTCCGGTTTGTTCAGATTTCAAATATTCGAGCGCTTGATACAGCGTATAGAATGAATGCCTGGTGGTCGCCGTGTCAGGTTGTCACGGTTTTGCACTGCACAACGCAGCTTCCAGAGCCGGCGCGGCGCATTCCGCCCTCGCGAACCCTGTGTCTCATCTGCAATCCTGACTGACCTATAGTTAGTTATCGACGATAACTAACGGCTCGGCTGTTGACGCTTCCAGGTTGCGCCTCCAGCGTGCCCGTCAGGCGCAGCCAATAGCGTCAAAAGAAACGCTGGGAGGACTACGAATGCCCTGGAAACGCTCTCTATTGGCGTCTAGCGCCCTGCTGGCCGTCGCGCTCGGAACGACAGCGCACGCGCAGACTCGCCCGACCACCGCGGCGGCTGCGGCGCCTAGCAGCACCATCGAAGAACTTGTGGTCACCGCCGAGCGGCGCTCGGCGAACCTTCAGGACGTTCCGGTCGCCGTGACAGCCTTCAGCGCGCGCGAACGCGCCCTGGAGGGGATCACGACAGTCCAGGACATGACCAATTTCACGCCGGGCCTCACCTATTCCAGCCAGCTGGATCGGCCGGTCATGCGGGGCCTGGCCCGTAACAACAACATCTACCTCTCGGACTCGGCCGTCGCGGTCTACTACGACGACTTCTTCTCCAACTCGACCTACCTGGTCGGCCGTGACGACATGGTCATCGATCAGGTCGAGGTGCTGCTGGGCCCACAGGGCACTCTCTATGGACGCAACGCCGTCGGCGGCCTGATCAACACCATCTCCAAGCGCCCGACCGAGGACTTCGGCGGCGAGGTCCGCGCCATCGTCGGCAACTACGGCTTCACGAAGTTCGAAGGCACGGTCAGCGGGCCCACGGGCATCAGCGGGCTGAACTACCGCCTGAGCTTCTACGACCTCGACCAGACCGAGGGTTATTTCAAGAACCTGACAGGTCCGTCCGAGGGCGATGTCCGCCACGATCCCTATGTCGACGCCCAACTCGAATACAAGACCGACAAGGACGACATCTGGCTCGACGCCTATGCGGTGTGGTTCGACAACGACCGTGGCGGTCCGGGCGGCCTGCTCGGCATCCCGACCACGGGCCACTACGACACCTCGCTGACCCAGCCGGGCCAGCTGGTGTTCAACCCGAACTTCCCGTTCGGCGGCGGGGCCGTGCCGGGCTCGGTCCAGGGCATCCCGACAGGCCTGACCGACAACCCGGCCATCAACAACATCCGCACCTTCGCCCACGCCGTGTCGACCAACATCGTCGTCAACGCGGCGCCGACGATCACCCTGCACTGGACCCACCACTTCGACGGATGGGACCTGAAGTACATCGGCGGATACAGCCAATATCACTACAATCTTCACACAGCCTATTTCAACAACGACAACTCACCAGTCACCGCCTACCAGATTCCGCTGGCGCCCGGGGGGACCTGCGCAACGCTCGGGCCGCCAATCTGCACGCCGCTTACCGTCCACCCGCAGCAGATCTTCCAGTATGAGGCGCACCCCGACTGGTCGAGCCACGAATTCGACTTCTCCTCAACGACCGAAGGCCCGGTCCAATGGATCGGCGGCTTCTACCGGTACGACGAAATCGACAACAACCCAGAGACTTTCCAGGAGCCGAACCAACCGCAGATCGCGGCGCCGGCGCCAGCGGCGCCCGGCCTGCCGGCGCCGCCGAATCCGAGCCTCAACTATCTGTTGCTCGACTATCAGGACCACATCTCCTCGACCGCCGCCTTCGGCCAGGTCGACTGGAAGGTCACCGACCAGCTGAAGCTGACCGCGGGCCTGCGCTACACCTATGACGAGAAACACGGCCAGGAAGAAGCCCGCTACATCGCCTTCCAGGACCTCTCCGCCGCCGTCAGCGCAGAGAACCTGGGCTCGCTGCTGCCGGCGGTGGACATCACCCCGGTCCAGGTCAGCCAGACGCCCAGCAAGGGCACCTGCTCGTTGCCGACCCTGCAACTGACCGGCAAATACGCCGGCGACGACGTGCGGTGCCTGAAAGACAATTCCAGCGCCTTCACCGGCACCGCCGGGATCTCCTGGACGCCGGACGCGCAGACCCTCGTCTATGGCCGCTACAACCGCGGTTACAAGGCGTTCGGTTTCAACGCCGGCTACATTGGCGCAAACGTCGAGGCGGCCCCCGAACACGTCGACGACTTCGAGGTCGGCTTCAAGAAGACCATGGGCAACTTCGTCCTCGACGCCGACGCCTTCTACTACAACTACGAGGACGCCCAGATTCCGATCGGCGTGCCGGTGGGCGCGATCACCGTGACCGAGTTCATCAACATCCCGAAGGCGATCTCCAAGGGGATCGAATTCACCGCCATCTGGAACCCGGTTGAGCATCTCAACCTGAGCCTGGTCTACGGCTTCGACGACACCCGCATTCAGTCAGGGTGCAGTCTCGTAGGCGGCGTGGCGACGGGAACCTGCCTCGTGGACGTGGCGGACCCGGGAGCCATCGCGCTCGGCGCGCGACCTGTCGGGGCCACCGGCGCCCAGTCGGTGAGCGGCGACCCCCTGCCGCAGGCGCCCAAGAACAAGGTCGCCTTCAACGCCAACTACACCTTCGTCTTCGACCCCGGCCAACTGATCCTCTCGGGAAGCTATATCTGGAAGGACAAGTCCTACGACTCGGTCTTCGTGCGCGCCTACGACGAGGCGCCGAGCTGGAACCAGGTTGACCTGCGGGCCACCTGGCAGGGCAACCATGACAAGTACGAGCTCGTGGCCTACGTGCGGAACCTGTTCGACACCCTGGGCTACGACGCCGCCGCCGGCGGCTATCCGATCGCAGCCCCTGTGGGCGGCGGCGGCTTCACCCAGGCTCCGGCCTATGACCTGACCCCGCCGCGCACCTACGGCTTCGAGGTCCACTACAAGTTCTGACGCCAGCCGCGACGCAGATACGGAGGCCGCCCCTTCGCAGGGGCGGCCTCTCGTTGTCCCAGACTAGATCGGTGTGAGGCGGGCGACGCGCGCCAACGCATCGCGCCAGGCCGCCTCGATCTGCGCCGTCCACGCCTCGCCCAGAAGGCCGCGGCAGGTCTCTGCGAGCAACGGGAAGAAGCGGCCGAACGCTTCGGACGGCACGCCGACGCCTGGACTCACCTCAACGTTTGTTCGCCAGAACACGCAAGCTGGCACAAACAAAGAACATAAGGCTCGCAGACCCTCGGGCAGGCGATGCGAGGGTGTTGGGCTGGCCTCGGCGGCGCGAAACAGATCCAGCTACTGCCAAGCCTGCGAGGCGCCATGCTCGCCGCTGCTCGGCACGAGGTGGATATCAAGACGACGACCGATCGCGGCTGCATAGCGGGCAATCATCTCGAATGTCGGCATGTGGCGGGCGTTTTCCAGGCGCGCGACCACGGATTGAGAGGTGCCCATTCGGGTCGCGATTTCTGTTTGTGTCAGACCGGCCGCCTGCCGCGCCTCGATCATCTCGCCGACAACAGCGAAGATGGGCCCGAGCCGGTCATACTCGGCTTTGACCTCGGGGTCGGTCAGCAGTTTCTGCCGAAGCTTCACGAGGCTGGTCATGGCTTGATCTCCTTTGCTCGGCGCTCCGCCAACGCCGGGGCCGCGCGGGGTGTTTTCTGGGTCTTCTTCACGAACGCATGCACCACGACAACTCGACGGCCGACCGCGGTAACCTAGATGGCTCGGGCTATCCCATCGCGTCCGCCAAACCGCATCTCCCAAAGCTTGTCTTGAAGATGCTTGACGTGAAGCTCGCCAATCCGCTCCAGGCCCACGGCTTCGATACGTTCAGCCAGACGCAGGAAGGACGCCTGCATGTCCTTGGGCCGCGCAGCGATCTCGGCATCGACCACGGCTCCCAGGGTCTCGACGGTCCATTTCATGGGGCGCCCTGTGCTTTAGCGCACAAACCTTGAGATGAAGCCTGGTTGGGCTCACGCGTTCGCAGGCGATGAGGTTGGCGGCATAGGGACCCTCCAGGTCGAGCGGGCACTGGAACGCCACCGCCAGCATCTCGCCCCGCACAGCGCCTGTGGTGTCGCGGACGAACAACGTCTCCATCTCGGGATAGGCGGCGAACAGGTGCGCATAGACGGCGTAGCAGGGGTCGCCGGCCCGCTCGGCCAGAAGCTCCAGGCTGTCGGCGACGATCTGGCTGGAACGGGTCATGCCGCCCTATAGTCGGCCCAACCAAGCAAAGGGGAACGCCCAGGTGACATTCCACGACATCGTCTACGCCACAAATGAGGGCGTCGGCGTCATCACCCTCAACCGGCCGACCTATCGAAACGCCCAGAGCTACCGGATGCTGGACGAGATCGACCAGGCCTTCGACCTGGCCCGAGCCGACGAGGCCGTGCGTGTGGTGATCGTGCGCGGATCCGGCGGGGTGTTCTCCACCGGCCACGACCTCGGCACCGAGGAGGGCATGGCCTACCGCAACGCCCAGGGCGCCAAGCCGGGAATCCAGACCTACGATCAGTTCAAGAAGTACAATCTGGACCTGCTCTTGAAGTGGCGAAACTTCCCCAAGCCCACCGTCGCGATGGTCGAGGGCTATTGCATCTACGCGGGCTGGATGCTGGCCGCGGCCATGGACGTGGTGTTCGCCGCCGAGGACGCCGAGTTCCTGGCTGGGATGGTGGAATATATGTCGATCCCCTGGGACATCGGCATCCGCCGCGCCAAGGAACTGATCTTCGAGAGCCGCTTCATCTCCGCCGCCGAGGCCGCGCAGTACGGTCTGGTGAACCGGGTCCTGCCCAAGGCGGAGCTGCAGCGCGAGACCTTCGCCTGGGCCGCACGGGTGGCGCAGAACAGCCCCGAGGTCCTGCGGATGGGCAAGCTGCAGATGAACAAAGCCCAGGACGCGCAAGGCTTCAGCCGCGCCGTCGAGGACACGCTCGGCGACTATTGCGCCATGATGTGGATGCCCGGCGTCAACCTGCGGATGGAGGGCGAGAACCGCCTGCTTGCCGTCGACCTGGCCGTTCGCGGCAAACGCGGGACGCGCGCGGCGCCCGCCGTTTAAAGCGCCTTGTCGATCGCCGCGATGATCTCGGCGGCCTCGGGCTCAGTGCGCGGCCCGAAGGCCTGGATCGCCTCGCCGTGCTTGCCGATCAGGATCTTGTGGAAGTTCCACACCGGCACGGCCGGCTCGCCCAGCTCGGCCTGCGCCCACCTGTAGAACGGGTGCGCGCTGTCACCTTTGACGTCGGCCTTCGCGGTCAGCGGGAAGTCGATGTTGAACTTCGTCTCGCAGAAGGCCTTGATCTCGGCCTCGGTCCCCGGCTCCTGGCCGGCGAACTGGTTGCAGGGCACGCCCAGCACCACCAGCCCCTTGTCCTTGTAGTCGGAGTAGAGCTTCTCCAGCCCGTCGTATTGCGGCGTGAGCCCGCACGCCGAGGCGGTGTTCACCACCAGCACCACCTTGTCCTTGAAGGTTGTCAGCGGCAGGGGCGCGCCGTCGATGGTCTTGAACTCGTAGTCGTAGGCGCTGCTCATGGCGGGCTCCGTTTCGGAAAACGCCGGACGCTAGCGCCGATCGGCTCAGCCCGCGAGCCCCTGCTCGATGGCCAGCGCCAGGTCGAGGGCGCGGATCGCCTCCTCCGCGTTGACGATCGGCCGGGGCGCCTCGCCGCGCACCGCCATCAGGAAGCCCTCGACGCTGGCCCCCAGCGGATCCTTGCCGGCCGGCGTGTCGGCGTAGTCGGCGTTCAGCGCGAAGGGCGTGGTGTTGCTGAGCGTGCGGGCGACGAAGTCGATCGCCACCTCGCCGGAGGGATAGACGATCTTCATCGTCCGGTTGCGGGCCGCAGCCTGGCGGGAAACGTCGAACAGGGCCGTGAATCCGTCGTCGAAGGAGACCTCGGCGCGGGCGATGTCCCAGACGCCGTCGCCGCTCAATCGCCCCTCGCCTTCCGCGGTCACCGGATCGGCGGCGGAGATGGCGAGCGCCAGGTCGATGTCGTGGATCATCAGGTCGAGGATCGCCGAGACGTCGCGGCTTCGGTCCGACGGCGGACCGTGGCGCAAGGCCTCCAGTCGCAGCGGCTGCTCCGGGATGTCCAGCAGGCCCATGGCGCGCGACTGCACCCGCTCCTGGTGGCCGCAGGCGACGATCAGGCCCTTGGCCGCCGCCGCCGCGCGGACCCTCTCGCCGTCGGCGACGCTCGTGGCGATGGGCTTCTCGACATAGACGTGTTTGCCGGCCGCAAGCGCCGCCAGGGCATGCTCGGCATGGAAGGTCGCCGGCGAGGCCACGGTCACCACGTCCACCGCGTCCAGGAACTCGGCCAGGTCGGCGAAGGCGCGACCGCCCAGGGGCATGGCGACAGCCGCGGCGCGGTCGGGGTGCACGTCAAAGACCCCAGAGAGCACCACGCCGGGCAGCCGGGCGTACTGGTTCGCATGGTAGCCGCCGAACACGCCCGCGCCGATCACGCCGCCCCTTAACGATTCAGGCATTGGGGGACTCAGCCATGGAAAGCCTCCGAACTGGGCCCGCCGCCTAACAGGTCACGGCCCTCGACGCCACCCAGGGCCCGAGCTAAACATTTGTTTGAACGGGCCAGCAGGGTCCGAGGGAGTCCCAACGCCATGACCAAAGTCCGCGAGATCCGCCTGAAGAGCCGGCCGTCGGGCCTGCCCACCCATGACAACTTCGAGTTGGCGACGGTCGAGCTGGCGGCGCCCGCGACGGGCGAGATCCAGGTGCAGAACCTCTGGATGACGGTCGACCCCTACATGCGCGGGCGGATGAACGACGTGAAAAGCTATGCCCCGCCCTTCCAGCTGGGCAAGGCGATGGACGGCGGCGCGATCGGCCAGGTCGTGGCCTCCAACGATCCGGCCTTCAAGGCGGGCGATCTGGTGCAATCCGGCTTCGGCTGGCGCGAGGGCTTCAATGCGCCGGCCAGCGCGGTCCAAAAGCTCAACCCGGGGAAGCTGCCCGTCCAGGCCTTCCTTGGCGCGGCGGGCATGCCGGGCCTGACCGCCTACGCGGGCTTGCTGAAGGTCGCGGCGCTCAAGGACGGCGACGTGGTCTTCGTCTCCGGCGCGGCGGGCGCGGTCGGCGCCATGGTCTGCCAGATCGCCAAGGCCAAAGGCCACACGGTGGTCGGTTCGGCCGGCGGCGCGGACAAGGTCGCCTATCTGAAATCCATCGGGGTCGACCACGTCATCGACTACAAGGCCGAGACGGACCTGAACGCAGCCCTGGCCGCCGCGGCCCCCGGCGGCATCGACGTCTATTTCGACAACGTCGGCGGCGCCCATCTGGAAGCCGCGCTGAACAACGCCAAGCTGTTCGCCCGCTTCGCCATCTGCGGGATGATCTCGATCTACAACGCCACTAAGCCCGAGCCCGGCCCCTCGAACCTGGCCCAGTTGATCGGCCGCAACATCCGCATGGAAGGCTTCATCGTCTCCCACCACTTCGGGATGATGCCGGCCTACATCGCCGACCTCTCGCAATGGGTCGCCGAGGGCAAGGTGAGCTGGAAAGAGACGGTCTTCGAAGGGATCGAAAAGGCGCCCGACGCCTTCATCGGCCTCTTCAACGGCGAGAACCTCGGCAAGATGCTGGTCAAGCTCGCCTAGCGCCATTGGCCCGTCACAGGTGAAGGGCTAGAACCCCTCGTCCACCGAGTCCGGAGCCCGCCCCTGTGCCGCGCCTTTTCAGCGCCTATGTGATCGTCGACTGGAGCGCGGCGTCGAAGCCGACGACCGGGGCGGACTCCGTCTGGATCGGGGTCCTGAAGCCCGACGTGCGCTTCCGCCTGGCCTTCGAGGGGTTCAACGCCGCGACCCGCGCCGAGGCCGAGACCCGCCTGAACGCCGTCCTCGCCGATCTGAAGAAGCGCTCCGAGCGGGTGCTTGTCGGCTTCGACTTCCCGCTGGGCTTCCCGCGCGGGTTCGCGGGCGCGATGAAGCTGAAGGGCGAGCCCTGGCGCGCGGCCTGGGACGAACTTGGCAAGCGGGTCGTCGACAAGCCCACCAACGTCAACAACCGCTTCAATGTGGCGGCGCAGCTGAACCGGTTGCTGACCGGCGAGGCGTTCCCCTTCTGGGGCGCGCCGGCGAAGGATGTGCAGACCACGCTGACCGCCACGAAGCTGCGGCCGCACGGCCCCGACGACCTGCCGGAATTCCGGCATGCCGAACTCGTGGCGAAGGGCGCGGCGTCGATCTGGAAGACCTACTACAACGGCTCTGTGGGCGGCCAGGCGATCATGGGCATCCCCCTGGTGCGGCGCCTGAAGGACGCCCGGGGCGACGCCGCCAGGGTCTGGCCCTTCGAGACCGGATTCAAGTCCATGACCGAGGCCGACCTGGCCGGTGTCGATGTGGTGTTCGCCGAGGTCTATCCCTCGCTGATCGCGCCGCAGGGCGCGGCGGGCGAGGTCAAGGACCTGATGCAGGTCCGAACGCTCGCCGAGCATTTCGCGCGCCTCGATGCGGCCAGCAAGCTCGGCGATCTGTTCGGCCCGCCCAAGGCGACCCCTGCCGACGCCGTGCTCGACGCCGAGCGCGAAGAGGGCTGGATCCTCGGCGCCGGCGCCTAACCCCGCCGGCTCAGCATCCAGAACCGGCCCAGCAGCAGCACGGCCGAGATCACACTGGCGATCACCACGGCCCAGACGATCCCGATCAGGCCCATGTGCCGCGGGATCGCCAACCACCAGGCGAGCGGCGCCATGATCACGATGTAGCTGGTCAAGTGCGTGCCGGTGGGCAGCCAGACGTCGCCGCGCGCCCTGAGCGCCTGGGCCGCGACCACCTGCAGCGAATCCGGGAAATACATGAAGCAGGACAGGACCAGCGCCGGGATCGCCATGGCGAGCGTCGCCGGGTTCTCCGTATAGGCGCTGGAGATCAGGGCGGCGTTGGGCCAGACCACCAGGCCGACCAGTGCGCCGAACACCCCGGTCACGCCGAAAGCCACCAGGCCCGCGCGGATCACGCCCCGGGGCTCGCGCGCGCCATAGGCGCGTCCGACCCGCACCGCGGCGCCGGTCGACAGCCCAAGCGGGACCATGAAGACGATCGCCGCCACGTTCAGCGCGATCGCCCAGGCCGCCACCGCCAGGCCGCCGATCCAGCCGGCGATGATGTTCATGCTCGAGAAGGCCGCGACCTCGAAGAAATTGGAGGCGCCCGCCCCGAAGCCGATCCGCCGCTGCTCGGCCTCGGCGGCGCGGTCGCGGGGCGCCTTGTCGAACACGCCCAGCGCGCGCGCCTCCGGCATCAGCGCGATGTAGCCCAGCATGAAGACCGCCAGGAAGGTCCTGGCGCCCGTGGTCGCCCAGGCGCCGCCCATGGCTCCCTGCGCCGGCAGTCCGAAGTGGCCCGGCACCAGGATCAGGTCCAGCGCCAGGTTGACCAGGTTGGCGATCCACATGGCCCAGGCCCCCGGGCCGGGCCGCGACAAGCCCTCCAACCAGAAGCTGGCGCTGACGCTCAGGGCGTAACCCGGCAGCGACAGGCAAAAGACCAGCAGCACCCGGCTCGCCCCGTCGGCAAGGCTCTTTTCAAGACCGATCGCGTGCAGGAACAGTGGCCCGGTCAGCGCCAGGACCGCCATGGAGATCAGGCCGATCCACAGGCTGTAGGCGACGCCGCGGCGCAGCACCGCGCCTGTCTCATTCCGCCGCCCCTCGCCGATGGCGCGCGCGGTCATCACCTGCACGCCGGAGAGCAGGCCGATGGCCATGGTCACGACCACGCTGGACGGCGCCCAGCCCAGGGCGTGATAGCCGAGCTGGGTCGCCGAATAGCGGCCCACGACGATGGCGTCGCAGAGCCCCATCGCCATGATGCCCAGGCGCGAGATCACCACCGGCCCGGAGAGCTTCAGGAGCTCGGCCAGTTCGGTCCGGACAGGAAGGACGCGCCCTCCCGACACGGAGGACGCCTGGGCCGGGGGACGGTCCATGGGCGTGAAACCTGATTTTCAAAGAGGGGCGGAGACTGGCGCCTGAGTCAAAAATAGCAAGCCGAGGTTGATCCCGCTCGGCCCAGCGCCGCGCGGGGTGACGCGGAAGGCACAACGACCGGTGGATACCTGTAAGATCAGCCGACGCCGCATGTGACGTGGCTTGATGGCCGGTCGAACTGGCTTGGTCGTCAGGCCCGCGGGTCATTGCCGCCGTGGAACCGCCCAAACAGACGTGCGGACAGCACGCCCATCAGCAGGACGCCCGCGCCAAGGGCGATGACCTGATCCGCGGCGTACGGATCGAAATTACCCACACGGGCGATGAGCAGGTAGGCGATGACGAAGTTCGCAAACCCCCAGAGCACGTTCACCGTCGAGGATGAAAGACCTTCACCCGGCGGCTTGGCGAACGGGCTCTGAAAGGGCTGCCCCATCACGCCGCTGACGAAATGCGGAACGGCGTTCGCCAGGAAAGCCCCGCCGAAGAGGTAGGATAGGTCGTGAAGCCAATTCATGATCAGGCCCTCCTTTCCAGAAGATCGATGATCTCCTGCGTCGCGCCGGTCTCGCCGATCCTCGGGAAAACCCGCGCGATGCTGTGGGCGTGGGCGTCGGCGTGCAAGTCGGTCATGGCGTCGGTCGCGAGGGTGACATTGAAGCCGAGCTCATAGGCCTGGCGTGCGGTGACCTCGACGCCATTGCTGGTGGCGACGCCGACGATCACGACCTGGGTGACCCCCAACCCCTTCAGATGGGCTTCAAGACCCGTGTTCGTGAAGGCGCCCGGCGTGTGTTTCGTCACGACGTGGTCCTGCGGCTGCCGGTTCAGCTCGTGGATCAGATCGGTCCAGCCGGCGGGAAATTCCCGATGGACCCTCGGCTGCTCCGTCCGGCCGGGCGCAAGGCCGGCGACATTGACCAGCACGACCGGCAGGCCATGTCCGCGGAAGGCCTCCGCCAGCGCTGCGACATGCTTCACCACACCGTCCATCGAAGGTCCTGCGGCGAGCGAAACAATGCCCTTCTGGAGATCGACGACGATGAGCGCGGTCTTCGGGTCGAGGGTGGTCACGGTCACGGCGTTTTCCTCTTGGTGATCTGGATGGCGGCCAAGCCGCGCGTTGCGGTCTTGTGCGTCGAGCCGGCCCCGGTCCTGGGGCCCGCCTAGGAGTCGCCTTCGCCCAGGCGCTTGATCAGGGCCGCCGCGGAGATGAGCGTCTGCTGTTCGCCGGGATCGAGCTTGGCCATGGCGGCGAGCAGCCATGTCTGTTTCGCGGCGCTGCGTTTTCGCCGCGCCCCAAGCCCATCGTCCGTCAGGGCGAACAGAACCTGGCGACCGTCCGTCGGATGAGGCCGACGCTCGACCAGGCCCTCCCGCTCCAGTTCAGCCAGCGTGGCGCCCATGGACTGCGGCTTCACCGATTCCGCGCGTGCGAGATCCGCCGTCGTCATCGAACCCGCCCTCTCCAGCTGCGACAACGCCACGGTCTGCGACCAGGTCAGCTCGTCCGGGTTCGATTCCGCGCGCAGCCGCCGCAGGAGCTGTCCGATCGCCAGGGAGAGTTCGGTGACGGCCACTTCCACGGATATGGACGTGCCCGGCGAGGCGCTCATGGACTCCATTCTGATATAAACAGGAAAACTTGCAAGTCTTGCTGTCAATTTACCAGGAGACGGTGAACTGCGCCCCTTCCGACGGTGCGATCTCGTGGGAGCCCGCCTGCACGGGGGATGGGCCGGGATGTCGCCGCCTACCCGCCCTGCCGCGCGCGCAACGCGTCTGCGACCACAGCCGCCAATCCGCTGGCGATGATCTTCGCGCCGGCGGCGTTCGGGTGCGCGCCGTCCGGCTGGCGCAGGTCCGGGCCGACGCCGGCGAAGAGGTCGGGGTAGAGCGCGACGTGCTCAGCCTCGGCGAGCTGGCGGTAGAGCTCGCCGCGCTCGCCCGCGCCTATCCCCGCCAGGACGACGGTGACGCCACGGTCCTTCAGCTGTTTGACGATGACCTCCAGGCTGTCGCGGGTCAGGGCTTCGGGATAGCCCAGGCGGCGATCGTTGCCGCCGAACTCGACGATGCACAGGGTGGTGTCCTTGCGCACCGATCCGTTCAGGCGCGCCAGGCCGTGCGGGGAAGAGTCGCCCGGAAGGCCGGCGTTGCGCACGAGCGCCTGGATTCCGAGGCTGGAGAGCGCCGCCTGGAGCTGGCTGGCGAGCCCGTCGGACGGGGCAAGGCCGTAGCCCGCGGCGATGGAATCCCCGAAGAGGGTGATGACGGGCGCGGGCTCAGCCGCTGCGGCCGGGCCCGTGGCCACGGCGGCCACGAGGGTCAGCAGCAGGGATCGGCGCGGATAGCCGGTCATCTCGTCCCCTCAAACCGCCTTCGAAAACGGTGAAATCCTGGGTCCCCGCCTATCTGGGGATGAGCGGTGTCAGTTCGCCCCGCCCGCCGCCGCGCGCCGCGCCGTGTCCAGCCGCTCGTCCTTCAGCTTCTCCGCCACCAGGAAGGCCAGTTCCAGGGCCTGTTCGCCGTTGAGGCGCGGGTCGCAGTGGGTGTGGTAGCGGTCGGCCAGGTCGCCCTCGGTGACCTCGCGGGCGCCGCCGGTGCATTCGGTGACGTTCTGGCCGGTCATCTCCAGGTGGACGCCGCCCGGGTGGACGCCCTCGGCCTTGCAGATCTCCACGAAGGACTTCACCTCCGACAGGATGCGCTCGAACGGCCGGGTCTTGTAGCCATTGTTGGCGGTCAGCGTGTTGCCATGCATCGGGTCGATGGCCCAGACCACGGACTTGCCGGCGGCCTTGGTGGCGCGCAGCAGGGCCGGCAGGCGTTTGTCGATCGTGCCTGCGCCGAAGCGGCCGTAGAGCGTCAGGCGGCCAGGCTCGTTGGCGGGCGAAAGCGCGTCGGCCAGGCGCAGGAGGTCGTCGGCCTCCATCGTCGGGCCGCACTTCACGCCGATGGGGTTCTTGATTCCCTTGAAGAACTCCACGTGGGCGCCGTCCAGGTCGCGGGTGCGCTCGCCGATCCAGACCAGGTGGGCGGAGGTGTCGTACCACTGGCCAGTGGTGCTATCGACGCGGGTCATCGCCTCTTCAAGGTTGAGCAGCAGCGCCTCGTGGCTGGTGAAGAACTCCACCTGGTGCAGGCTCGGGTGGCTCTCCGGCGTCACGCCAACCGCCTCCATGAAGGTCAGCGTCTCGCTGATCTTGTCGGCGAACTCGCGGTAGCGCGCGCCCTGCGGGCTGTCGGCGACGAAGCCGAGCGTCCAACGGTGGATGTTGTGCAGGTCGGCGTAGCCGCCGGTCGCGAAGGCGCGCAGCAGGTTCAGCGTCGCGGCCGACTGGCTGTAGGCCTGGATCATTCGCTGCGGGTCGGGGGTACGGGCCTCGGGCGTGAACTCCATGCCGTTGATGATGTCGCCGCGGTAGGACGGCAGGGTGACCCCGCCGATGGTCTCGGTCGGCGCCGAGCGCGGCTTGGCGAACTGGCCGGCCATCCGGCCCACCTTCACGACGGGCTTTCCGCCGGCGAAGGTCAGCACGACAGCCATCTGCAGGATCAGGCGGAAGGTGTCGCGGATGTTGTCGGCGTGGAATTCCTTGAAGCTCTCGGCGCAATCGCCGCCCTGCAACAGGAACGCGCGCCCCTCGGACACGTCCGCCAGCAAACTCTTCAGGCGCCGCGCCTCGCCGGCGAACACCAGGGGCGGCATGGCGCGCAGCGCCTGCTCGGCCTTCGCGAGCGCGGCGAGGTCCGGATAGTCCTGCGGCATGTGCTTGGCGGACTTCGATCTCCAGGAGGCCGGTGTCCAGTGTTCCGTCATAGCTCCAACTCCGCGCCCCGACGCCAGCGGGGAAGCCGGGCGTTCTACTCCAAGATAGGGGTGAAGGTCGATGCTTACAGGGCTGAGCTATCCGCCTCGCGCACCGGCACGTTCATCACGGCCAGCATGGCGACCATCGCGCCAAGGCCCAGCCACCACTCCTGCCAGACACCGAAGTTGACGCCGAACAGCAGGTAGACCGCTGCGCAGGCCGCCGCCGCCGCCGCCGCAAGGCTGGGCGCGGGCCGCGACAGGCGGGTGAGAGCTACGCCCCAGAATGCCGCGGCCAGCACCGCGCCGATCGCGCCCAGCTCAATCCAGACCTGCAGCGGATTGTTGTGCGGGTGCAGATTGATGCCGGGGCCGAACATGCGGCTGGCGTCGAGGCCCCAGCCGCGTAGCGGCTGGGCGCCGATCCAGTCGATGGCGTGGCTCCAGTAGCCAAGGCGCATGGAGTCGGTCTTGGGCAACGCGGCCTGGAGCGCGCCATAGTCGGCGAAGTGGCGAACCGCCCAGACCAGGCCCGGCATGGAGAGGAACAGCAGCACGGCGACCGCGGCCAGGAGCTTCGGCCCCAGGTTCGGCAGGCGCCAAACGATCAGCGCCGTCACCGGCGCCAGGATAAGGCCCAGGACCGGGGCGTCCGAGCCGAAGGTCACGGCCGCCGCGCCGGTGCCGGCGAACATGGCCAGCGCCAGCCAAGGCCGAAAACGCCGCGCCGCGCCATAGGCCGCCAGCGGCCAGATCACCCCGATCAGGTAGGTGGAGTGGCCGATCCGGGCCTCGGCCAAGTCGTAGCGCAGCGGCCCGTAGACCTGGCGGAGCGCTTTGTAGACTGCGCCGTGGGTCGCGCCCTCGGCGAGCAGGATCAGGCCGAACAGCGCACAGCCCCAGGCCAGCACGTTCAGCGCGCGACGCTTCAGCACCGGGTCCAGCCGGCGGGCCGCCAGGATCGCGCTGCCATAGAGCGGCAGCTGGAACGTCAGCTTCAGGACCGTGGAATTGTCGAGCCGGGTGGCGTGGAACGGGCTCCACAGCGTCGAGACCGCCGCCCAGAGCAGGCCGGCGAACAGGATCACGGCCACCGGCCGGTCCTCGTCGCGCAGCCGCGCGGCGGGCAGGCAGAGCAGGCCGGCCAGCGCCGGCGCCAGCCAGAACTCCCGCGGCCACAACCAGGCCAGCAACGGGGTGATCGCCGCCACACCGACAAAGACCCAGCCGCACCAGACCCCCAGCCAGCCGCTTTCGCCGGACCGCGCGTCGCGCGGGACTGACCCTCCGGAGCTCTGGTGAAGCGAGCTCAAGCCACCTGTCCCAGGCCGAGCGGCACGTACTTCTCGCGCATGGTCACAAGTTCCTCGGCCAGCGTCGGGTGGACCGCGCAGGTGGCGTCCCACTGGGTCTTGGTGACGCCCATCTTGATGGCGATCGCAGCCATCTGGATCATCTCCGGCGCATCGGGCCCGACCACATGGCAGCCGACGACCTTCTCGGTCGCGCAATCCACCACCAGCTTCAGCAGCGAACGCTCGTCGCCGCCGAAGGCATATTTCATGGGCTTCAACCGGGCCAGATAGATGTCGACCTTGCCGCATTGTTTGCGCGCATCGGCTTCGCTCAGGCCCACCGAACCGATCGGCGGCTGGGAAAACACGGCCGAGGCCACCGTCTCATGGTCGAAGGCCATGGGCCGGTCGTAGAAGACCGTCTCGGCGAAGGCCTGGCCCTCACGGATCGCCACTGGGGTGAGGTTGATGCGGTCGGTGACATCGCCGACGGCCCAGATGTTCGCGACATTGGTCTTCGAGTACTCGTCGACGGCCACTGCGCCCTTATCGGTCAGCTTCACGCCGGCGGCCTCCAGTCCCAGGCCTTCGACGTAGGGTTCGCGGCCCAAGCAGAACATCACTACGTCGCTCTCGACCTCGTGGCCGTCGGAGAACCGGCTGGTCAGGCCGCCGGCGGTCTTATCGATCGCGGCATGCTGGGCGCCCAGCATCACCTTGACGCCGCGCTTCTCCATCTCCTCGGTGAGGTGGCTGCGCACGTCGTCGTCGAAGCCGCGCAGGACGTTGGGGCCGCGGTGGACCAGGGTCACGTCGACGCCCAGGCCGTTGAAGATGCCGGCGAACTCCACGGCGATATAGCCGCCGCCGGCGATGACGATCCGCTTGGGCAGTTCGGTCAAGTGGAAGGCTTCATTGGACGAAATCGCGAACTCCGCGCCGGGCAGATTCTTCGGCATCCAGGGCCGCCCGCCGGTGGCGATCAGGATCTTGTCGGCGGTCTTGGTTCCGGCCTTGTCGATCTCGATCGTGTGGGCGTCGGTCAGGCGGGCCTTGCCGTGAGCCAGTTCAGCGCCGGCGTTCTGCAGGTTCCGAACGTAGATGCCGGAAAGCCGGGCGATCTCCTTGTCCTTCTCTTCCAGGAAGTAGGCCCAGTCGAACTTGGCGCCCTCGATCGACCAGCCGTAGCTCTTGGCTGTCTTGAAATGATGTGAGAATTCCGAGGCGTAGACCATGAATTTCTTAGGCACGCAGCCACGGATCACGCAGGTGCCGCCAACGCGGTGCTCCTCGGCGACCGCCACCCTGGCGCCGGACATGGCCGCCAGGCGCGCCGCGCGCACCCCGCCGGAGCCCGCGCCGATCACGAAGAGGTCGTAGTCGTACTTGGCCAACGAGGGCCTCCTTCCTTCGCCCGGATCGCTCAGGGCTCGAGTGTCATGACGCCGCCGTCCGCGCCGATCAACGCCAGGTCGGCGAGGTCGAGGAACAGGCCGTGGTCGACCACTCCGGTGACGCTCTTCAGCGCCGCCGCCAGGGCCGCCGGCTCCTCGATCCGACCGCAAGCTGCGTCATAGATGAGGTTGCCGCCGTCGGTTCGCACGGGGGCGCCGTCCCTGGTCCGCAGTCGGGGCATCATGGCGATGTCGAATTCGCTCAGCACGTCGCAGATCCGAAGCGCCGTGGTCTTGTGCCCGAAGGCGACCACCTCAATCGGCAGGGGAAACTTGCTGCCCAGCACCGCCACTTGCTTGGCGGCGTCGGCGATGACCACGCAGCGGCCAGAGGCCTCCCAGACCAGCTTTTCGCGCAGCAGGGCCGCGCCTGCGCCCTTGATCAGCGACAGGCCCGGGCCGATCTCGTCGGCGCCGTCGACGGTGAGATCGATGGCCTTGGTCTCGCCCAGCTCGGCGATCTTCAGACCGAGGCTTGAGGCCAGATCGGCAGTCGCCTGGGAGGTCGCCACGCAGGTCAGGTTGAGGCCTCGCGCGGCCAGGGCCTTCACGAACCAGACCGCGGTCGAGCCGGTGCCAAGACCCACGACCATGCCGTCGGCCACCAGTTCGGCCGCGGCCGCGCCCGCCGCGCGCTTCTGGTCGTCCGCAGAGCTCAAGACCCAACCCTCTTGGCGGATTGCGCCTGCTTGGCGGCGCGCGCGGCCAGCTTGCGGGCGCGGAACTTGGCGGCCCAGCCTTCGCGATCGACCTGCTGCGAGCGCTCCACGGCCAATGCGTCGGCCGCGACGTCCTTGGTGATCACCGACCCGGACCCGGTGTAGGCGCCCGCGCCCACGGTGACCGGCGCCACCAGCGCGGTGTTGGAGCCGATGAAGGCCCCCTCGCCCACGTGGGTCTCGTGTTTGTCGAAGCCATCGTAGTTGCAGAAGATGGTCCCGGCGCCGATGTTCGCGCCCGCGCCCACCGTGCCGTCGCCCAGGTAGGTCAGGTGGTTGGCCTTGGCGCCCTTGCCGACGGCGACTTTCTTCACCTCGACGAAGTTGCCGATGTGAGCGTCCTCTCCGATGTCCGCGCCGGGGCGCAGGCGGGCGTAGGGGCCGATCAGGGCGCCCGCGTGGACATAGGCGCCTTCCAGATGGCTGAAGGCCCGGATGACCGCGCCGCTCTCCACGGTCACGCCGGGGGCGAAGACCACGAACTGCTCGACGGTCACGCCGGCGGCGATCTCGGTATCGTAGGAGAAGTGTACGGTTTCCGGCGCCAGCATGGCCACGCCGTCCGCAAGCGCCTGGGCGCGGCGGCGGTCCTGGAAAATCCGCTCGGCCTGGGCGAGCTGCATGGGCGTGTCGCAGCCCATGACCGCGCCCTCCGGGACGACGGCGGCGCGGGTCGCGGCCTTGTCGGCGGCGGCGAGCTCGACGATCTGGGTGAGGTAGTACTCGCCCTTGGCGTTGTCGCTGGTGGTGCGGTCGAGCCAGCCGAACAGCCTGTCCTTGGCCGCGCAGAGCATGCCGGCGTAACAGGTCCGGACCGCCAGCTCGGCGGGACTCGCGTCCTTTGGTTCGACGATGCGGCCGACCTCGCCCGAGGTGTTCATCATCATCCGCCCGTAGAGCAGCGCGTCGGCCGGCTCGAACCCCAGCAGGGCGAGGTCCGCGCCCTGCCCGCGCAGTTCGAACAGCGGCTCGAGGTCCGGCGGCGTCAGCAGCGGGCAGTCGCCGTTGGTCACCAGCACGTCGCCAGCGAAGCCGGCGAGGGCCTCGCGCGCGGCCAGCACAGCGTGCCCCGTGCCACGCGGCGGGTCCTGAACCGCCACCGCGCCCTCGCCCAGCCGGCGAACCACCAGGTCACGCACCGCCGAAGGCCCGGGCCCCACCACCACGACGATCTTCTCGCAGCCGGTCGCTTCGACGGTGTCGATCACCCGCTCCAAGAGGCCGCGGCCGCCTACCTTGTGCAGCACCTTCGGCAGGGCGGACTTCATCCGTGTGCCTTGTCCGGCGGCAAGGATTACGGCGGCGCGTGCGGTCATCGGGCAGGGTCTCCGGGCCGAGTCAGCAATCTTCGTGGCTGACTTACCAAGCCTTGGCGCCGGGGGCGAGAAGCGGCTGGCGTGCTGGACCTGAAGTTCGCCGTCGGATGGTCTGCCGCTGAGCGAACTTCGGGTCCAAGAAGCATGCCAGAAAACCAAAACTTCCCCATGCGTCCAATGATTCAGAAATTTGTTCCGAGCCGGCCGCAAACGCTTGCGAATTTCTGAATCGCCGCATTAGTTTCCCGGCCTTCCCGGGGAGTGCATTTTCATGAAACGTCGTCACGGCCTAGCCGCCCTTCTGTCCGCCTGCGCCGTCGGCGCGGTGACCACCGCCTGGGCCGCGCCCGCGCCGCCGATGGACTCCAAGGCGCTTGAGGCCAAGTTCGACGCCCAGATCGACCCCGCCGAGATGGGGACCTGGCTTAAGCGACTCGCCTCCGAGCCCAACCATGTGGGATCAGCCCACGACAAGACCAACGCCGAATGGATCGCCGCCCAGCTCAAGTCCTGGGGCTGGGACGCCAAGATCGAGACCTTCGACGTGCTCTATCCGACGCCGATCAGCGAAGCCCTGGAACTGGTCGCCGGCCCCGGCGCGGGCTTCAAGGCCACCCTGACCGAGCCGCCGATCCCCGGCGATCAACCGACCTACACCAAGGACGCGTTGCCGGCCTACGTCGCCTTCCAGGGCGACGGCGACGTCACTGCGCCACTGGTCTACGTCAACTACGGCATGCCCGAAGACTACCTGGCGCTGGAGCGCATGGGCATCTCGGTGAAGGGCAAGATCGTCATCACCCGCTATGGCGGCGGCTGGCGCGGGCTGAAGCCCCTGCTGGCCCAGATGCACGGCGCAGCCGGCGCGCTGATCTATTCCGATCCGAAGGACGACGGCTACGCCACCGACGACGTCTATCCGAAGGGCGCGGCGCGGCCGCCCCACGGCTTCCAGCGCGGCTCGGTGGCAGATATGCCGATCTACCCCGGAGACCCACTGACGCCGGGCGTCGGCGCGACCAAGGACGCCAAGCGGCTCGACCGCAAGGACGCCCCCGTCATCCTGAAGATTCCCTGCCTGCCGATCTCCTACGGCGACGCCCAGGTGCTGCTGCAGTCGCTGGACGGTCCGGTGGCTCCGGCGAATTTCCGCGGTTCGCTCCCGATCACCTACCACGTCGGTGGCGGCGAGACGGCGGGCAAGGCCCACCTGGCGGTCAAGTCCGACTGGTCGTTGAAGACGCTCTATGACGTCGTCG
>NZ_SSMZ01000315.1 GCF_004799395.1 Phenylobacterium sp. | reverse complement strand
GGAAGCGGGCCACGGCGATATAGGGCTCGTGGCTGTACTGCTCCCAGAACATCCATTCCAGCATCTTGGCCCGCTGGTAGGCGTCTTCCGGGATCAGGGCCGAGCCTTCGGCCAGATGCAGGATGATGGCGTTCGACTGCGCTAGCGGGCGGCCATCGTCGAGGATCACGGCCGGCACCTGCCCGGCCGGATTGAGCGCCAGGAACTCTTCGGTGCGGCTCTCGGACTTCAGCACGCTGGTCTCGATCCACTCGTAGGAAAGGCCCAGGGAATCGGCCACCCACTTCACCTTCAGGCAGTTTCCGGAGATGGAATCCCCATAGATTTTCATGACGCGATCCCCTTGCTGGCGGCGGGGATAGAGGGGCGATCCGCCTGGGATCGCAAGCGAACTCGCCTGTGGGCGCCTGTTAGACTTCCTCACAGGCCACTCAGCCGCAGGCCGCATGGGGTTGGCAGCCCGGCCGGGTCCGGCTAGGTTCTGGGCCGCACCAGTTCAACGACGAAGGAGGACGCCGTCATGCGACGCCGCCTCGCCGCCCTGGCAATCTTGCCCCTGATTTTCCTCGGCTCCACCGCCCAGGCTGCGCCTGCAGATCCGGTCGGCGACCTGATCATGTCGGTGGTCACCGGAGCCCTGCCCGCAGGCCCCGGCTGGAATCTGAAGGCGACGCTCTATCACGCCGGCGCCAAGGGCGTCGGCGCCCTGGACGCGCTGGGCTGCAAGGTCGTGGCCATGCGCACCGTCGCCGTCGACAAGGCCCTGATCCCGAAGCGCAGCGTCCTCTTCATCAAGGAAACCGTCGGCCTGAAGATGCCCGACGGCAGCGTGCACGACGGTTACTGGTACGCCTCCGACGCCGGCAGCGCGATCAAGGGAAAGCGCATCGACCTCTACACAGGCCAGAACGCCGGCTCGATGGGCGCGGCGCGCGGCCTGAACCTCTCGAGCCTGACCGCCATCAAGGTCGGCGACTTCCAAGGCTGCCCTCCGGGCTAGAGCTTCACGCTCGCCTAAGACATTTCCCAGGACTGCATCCCCGCCGAACGCTCGGCGAGCCTCAGCATGTCTGGAGAAACCTTTGATCGAAAAGTCGAATTTCTTCGTCTTCACAGGCGGGCCAGGGGTCGGCAAGACCAGCCTGATCCGCCATCTCGCGGGCTTGGGCGAGCGCGTCGTCGAGGAGACCCACCGCGCGGCCATTGCCGAGCAGGTCGCGACCGGCGGGCGCGCCACGCCCTGGGACGACCATGCGGCCTATTGCGAGCTCTGCGCGCGGTGCGACATCGCCAGGTTCGACGCCCTGACGCATGAGACGGGCCGCGTGTTCTTCGACCGCGGCATCCTCGACAGCTTCGATGCGAGCTGGCGCGCGCCAGCCGGGCTGGTCTCCGCCGCCCGCTCGCGCCGCTACAATCGCCGGGTCTTCGTCTTCCCGCCCTGGCGCGAGATTTACCAGACGGACGCCGAACGGCGGCAGGACTGGGCCGAGGCGGAGGCAACGTTCGGTCGCGTCCTCGGCGGACTTAGACGCTTCGGATATGCCCCGCTGATTGTGCCGAAGGGGACGCTGGACGCCCGCGCGGCTTTCGTGCGGGAGCACGCCTTGCCCGCGGGCCCGAGTCCGCCCTAGGGTCCGCGCCTTCCTTTCCTGATCGGACGCCCAGACCATGCAGCTGAATCGCCGCGCCATGCTCCTGTCCACCGGCGCCGCGGCGAGCGCAGCGGCGCTTGCGCCCCGCGCGCTGGCGGCAGGCGATCCGCAGCTGTCGGCCCTGTTCGACGCTTTCTTCAAGGAGGGCTTGCAGCTCCGCCCGGAGAGCGCCACCCAACTCGGCCTCGACAAGGGCGTCAACGCCGCCCTAAAGGCCCGGCTCGACGACGGCTCCAGCGCCGGCCGCAGCACCGCCAAGGCGCAGAACGCCGATCAGCTGCGCCGTCTGCAGGCCATTGACCGGACGAAACTCACCGGCCCCGACCGGCTGAACTACGACGTGGTGCTTTACACCCGCCAGTCGACCGCGCGCACCCAGAGCTTCGACTTCGGGGGCTCGGCCTTCAGCCCGTCCACCTATGTGCTGAGCCAGCTCACCGGCGCCTACCAGTCGACGCCGGACTTCCTGGACACCAAACACACGATCGCCACGGCGGAGGACGCCGACGCCTATCTGTCGCGCCTGTCGGCCTTCGGCGACCAGCTGAACGCCGACACCGACCGGCTGCATCACGATGTGGCGCTGGGCATCGTTCCGCCGGACTTCATCCTGGACCTCACTCTCGACCAGATGAGCAAGACCGTGCAGCCGGTCGACAAGGCGTTGGTGGTCACCTCCATCGCGCGTCGCGCGATGGAAAAGGGCCTGGGCGACCGCTACGGCCGGGACGCTGCGAAGATCTACAGCGAGAAGGTCTTGCCGGCCCTGGAACGCCAGCTGGCGGCCACCAAGGCCCTGCGGGCCGGCGCCGTGCACGACGCCGGCGTCTGGCGGTTCAAGGAGGGACCGGCCTTCTACGAAGCCGCCCTGCACTCCACCACGACGACCAGATATTCGCCGGACGAGGTGCACAAGATCGGCCTGGAGCAAGGCAAGGAGATCTCCGCGCGGATCGACGGCCTGCTCAAGGCGCAGGGCCTGACCCAGGGCTCGATCGCCGACCGGATCAAGCACCTCTACGCCGACCCCAAGCAGCTGTTCCCCAATACCGACGCCGGCAAGGTCGAGGCCATCGCCTATTGCAACCGCCGCCTGGACGAGATCCGCCCTCGCCTGCCCAGCGTCTTCAAGCGCGTGCCGCCTTACAGGTTTGAGGTGCGCCGCGTGCCACCGCAGACAGAAGCCGGCGCCGCCTCGGCCTTCAGCCAAGGCCCCGCGATCGACGGCTCACGTCCCGGCATCGTCTACTTCAACCTGCACGACAGCGCCGAGTGGCCCCGGTTCTGCCTCTCGACCACCATCTTCCACGAGGGACTGCCGGGGCACCAGCTCGAGGGCGGGCTGGCGCTTTCCAACACCGACCTGCCGCTCATCCGCAAGTCCACCGGGTTCTCCGGCTATGGTGAAGGCTGGGCGCTGTACGCAGAGCAACTGGCCGACGAGATCGGCATGTACGACGACGACCCGCTGGGCCGCATCGGTTACCTGAAGTTCCAGCTGTTCCGCGCCAACCGCTGCGTGGTCGACACCGGCATCCACCACATGCGCTGGAGCCGCGAGCAGGCGATCGCCCGATTCGTCGAGAACGAGGGCGAGGCCCCCGGCTTCGCGGCCCGCGAGGTGGAGCGCTATTGCGCCACCCCGGGACAGGCCTGCTCCTACAAGCTCGGCCACACGACCATCGTCAACCTGCGCACCCGCGCCAAGATGGCGCTAGGCGGCAAATTCGACATCAAGGATTTCCACGAGGCGGTTCTGTCCTGCGGCCGCGTGCCGCTGGATATCCTCGACCGGGTCGGAGACGACTGGATCGCCGCCCGCAAGACGGCGTGAGGCCGTTTCAAGCCGAAATCGGAGGCGTTCCCGGATAAAGCGCTGCCATAACTCCCCTCGCAGGCGAGTCCGATTGCGCTCAGGTTTAATCTTTGAGTAACGTTGTAATTGGCGGCTGAAAGGTTGCCCGCAGCGTCGATGGCATCATCGGTGCAAGGGACGGCTCGAAGCCAATTGGGGGTAATCTCCGTGTTCAAGAGTGAGACATCGCAAGTGAGCAATTCCGGTAAGAACGGGCGCGCGCGCGCTCTCTTGGGCCTGGCCGCCGCAGCCAGCCTTTCGGTCCTGGCGATGGCGTCGCCGGCTGCTGCCAGCACGATCACGCTGATCAGCGACAGCATGGACACGAATTACACCGCGAACGTCTACGTTCCCGCGCACGGCAGTGTCGCCGCCGCCACGGTCGACGCCTACACCAATGGCGTGCTGTTCCAGACGAGCATCGGGCCGGAGTACGGCTTCTGCTTCGACGTCTACCATGACATGTCGCTGGGCGGCTTGAACCTGACCTACTCGGACAACCAGGACACCGGCGGCGGGCTGGTTCCCAACCTCCCGCAATCCCTGACTACGGCTCAGGATACGGCCATCACCAATCTGGTCGACACCGGCTTCATCATGTTCAACGCTGAAGCGCCTGGCGGCTTCTACGCGGCTGCGAACCACGACACTGAAATGCGCCTCGCGGCGATCCAGTCGGCGATCTGGTACACCGAGAACCACAGCTACGTGAATCCCAACCAGTTCAGCGGCCAATTCCTGACCTACTTCGACGACTACACCGGGCTCAATGGCGGGAGCTACACGAGCCTCGCGGACGCCAACGACCGGGTGTTCACGATCAGCAATGGGACCAATCAGTCCTTCGCCGTTGGCTGGCCGATCCCCGGCGTCCCGGAACCGACCACCTGGGCGATGATGCTCACCGGCTTCTTCGGCATGGGCTCGCTGCTCCGCCGTCAGCGCAGGACCGCGGTCGCCGTCGCCGCCTGAGCGCGACGTCCGATCTAGAGACAATGACGCCGGCCTGGGCATCCCAGGCCGGCGTTTTCTATTCGGGCCGTCGGAGTCTCAGGTCTCGACGAAGGCGCGCTCGAGAACAAAGTCGCCCGGGCTGGCGATAGAGCCTTCTTGGTAGCCGATATCCAGGAGTTGCTGCTTCAGGTCGGCCAGCACCGAGGGGCCGCCGCAGAGCATCACCCGGTCTACGGCCGGATCGAACGGCGGCGTCCCCAGGTCGCGGAACAACTGGCCCGAGGCGATCAGGTCGGTGATCCGGCCCTGGGTCTGGAACGGCTCGCGGGTGACCGTGGGGTAGTATCTAAGCTTGGGGCCGATCAGTTCACCCAGGATTTCGTCCTCGGCCAGGGCGCCGGACAACAGCTCGCGGTAATTGAGGTCGGCGACCTCGCGCACCGTGTGGGTGACGATCACCTCGTCGAACCGCTCATAGACCTCCGGATCGCGGACCAGCGACAGCCAGGGCGCCAGCCCCGTGCCGGTGCCCAGCATGTAGAGCCGCTTGCCGGGGCGCAGGCCGTCCAGCACCAAGGTCCCGGTGGGCTTGCGGCCGATCAGCACCTGGTCGCCCACCTGGATCTTCTGCAGGCGGGACGTCAGCGGGCCGTCGGGCACCTTGATCGAATAGAACTCCAGTTCCTCGTGCCAGGACGGCGAGGCGATGGAATAGGCGCGGACCAGCGGCTTTCCATCCTCCTTCTCCAGCCCGACCATGACGAACTGGCCGCTGGCGAACCGCAAGGCGGGATCGCGGGTGGTGCGGAACGAGAACAGGCTCTCGGTCCAATGCTGGACCCAAGTCACCGTCTCGACGAAGAAGGCGCCGCCGGCTTTCACAGGCTTGGGCGCGAGGGAAACGTCATTCATCGGGGTGTCTACACTCTTTGAGACGGCGTCAATTTGGCAGAGATCAAATATCGCCGCCGACGTTGGCGACGGCGCCGGGCGCACGGGCGACATGGATACCGCACTCGGTCTTGTCCTCCCCCGCCCAACGGCCGGCGCGGACGTCCTGGCCATCCTCGGCGGGCTTGGTGCAAGGCCAGCAGCCGATCGAGGGGAAGCCCTGCGCCACCAGCGGATGGGCCGGAAGGTCGTACTCTGCAGCGTAGGACTCCAGGTCGTCTTTGCCCCAGTTGGCCAGGGGATTGAACTTCACCTGGTGGTCGGCCTCCTCGACCACCGGAAGCGACAGCCGCGCCCCGCCGTGGAAGCGCTTGCGCCCCGTGATCCAGCCGTCGAACTCCGCCAGCGCCCGGTCGAGCGGCAGGACCTTGCGGATATGGCAGCAGGCGTCGGTGTCGGTCCGCCAGAGCTTGGCCTCCGGATCGGCGGTGGCCAGGTCGTGGTAGTGGGGGCGCAGGTCGCGCACGTCGGTCAGGCCGAGACGCGCGGCCAGCTGGCGGCGGTAGTCCAGCGTCTGGCCGAACAGCATGCCGGTGTCCAGAAAGAGCACGGGCATGTCCGGCTTCACCTTGGAGACCAGGTGCAGCAGCACCGCCGATTCCGCCCCGAAGGACGAGACCAGCGCCAGCCTGTCGCCGAAGGTCGCCACCGCTTCCTCGATCACCGTGCGCGGATGAGCGTGGCGCAGTTCGGCGTCCAGACGCGGCGCCAGCGCCGCATGGCGGCCGGAAATGTCGTAGGCCAAGCTCATCCTCCCCGCCCCTCGAAGGCGACGGGACGACCATCGCTGGCGCGTTGGTAGACGTGGCGGAAGCGGTGGGTGGCCCTTTCCCACGCCTGCGCGGTCGAACCATCGGCCGGCTCGAAGGCGTCAAAACCGCAGCGGACCATGTAGCCCGCCTGCTCACGCAGCACGTCGCCGACGGCGCGCACCTCGCCCTTGAAATGGAACCGCTCGCGCAGCAGCCGCGCCGAAGTATAGGCGCGCCCATCGCCGAACTTCGGGAAGGCCAGCGCCACCACCGCGATCCGCGGCAGGTCGTAGGCCAACGCCTCGACGTCCTCGTGGCTCTCCAGGCGAACACCCACCTGGCGGCCTTCGGAGAGCAGGCCCTCGCCTTCCGTCTGGAAGCGACTCAGCGAGATGATCACGTCGCCCGGCGGGATCGTCTGGTCGTCGCCCACCGCGGTGAAGGGATCCTCGGCCAGGGCGGGAGCCCCGGCCTGAAGCCTAATGAACGTCGGCATAGACGGCCTCCTTGAAGGGGGCGACGCCGGTGCGCCGGAAGGTATCGAGGAAGCGTTCGGCGCCCTGCCGCTCGCGCAGGTAGACGTCCACCAGGGTGTCCACGGCCTCGGCGACCCTCTCGTAGGGCAGCGCCGGGCCCAACGCCTGACCGACGCCGGCGTCTTCCGCCGCTGAACCGCCGAGGGTGAGCTGATAGAATTCCTCGCCCTTCTTATCGACGCCCAGGATGCCGATGTGGCCCACATGGTGGTGGCCGCAGGCGTTGATGCAGCCGCTGATCTTGATCTTCAGCTCGCCGACCCGCTCGGCGCGTTCGGCGTCGGCGAACTTGGCGGCGATGTTCTGGGCCACCGAGATCGAGCGCGCGTTGGCCAGTGCGCAATAGTCCAGGCCCGGGCAAGCGATGATGTCGCTGACCAGGTTCATGTTGGCGGTGGCGAGGCCGGCTTCCGCCAGCGCGGCCCAGACGGCGGGCGCGTCGTCCAGCTTCACGTGCGGCAGGACCAGGTTCTGCTCGTGGGTGACGCGGATGTCATCCTGGCCGAACCGTTCGGCGAGGTCGGCGACCACCTCCATCTGCTCGGCGGTGGCGTCGCCGGGCGTCTGGCCGATGGCCTTCAGCGAGATCTCGACGATGGCGTAGCCGGCGACCTTGTGCGGCTTCAGGTTATTGCGCGCAAAGCGGGCGAAGGCCGGGCTCCTGGCCTTGGCGGCCTCAAAGGCTTCCGACACCGCCGGGAGAGTCTCGAAGGCGGTGGGCGCGAAGGCGCCGCGGATGCGGGCGAGCTCGGTGTCCGGGAGGTCCGCGGAGGTTCCGATTTTCTCCCACTCCGCCTCGACCTGGCGGGCGAATTCCTCGGCGCCCAGGGCGGCGACCAGGATCTTGATCCGAGCCTTGTGGATATTGTCGCGCCGGCCGTGGCGATTATAGACGCGCAGGATCGCCTCCAGATACGAGAAGAGGCGCTGAGCCGGCAGGAATGGGCGCACGGTGGGTGCGATGTGCGGCAGCCGGCCGAGGCCGCCGCCCACCATCACCTCGAAGCCCAGCACGCCGTCGCGGGCGCGCTTGAGGTTCAGGCCGATGTCGTGGGTCTTGGCCGCCGTGCGGTCCTTGGCGGCGGCGCTTACGGCGATCTTGAACTTGCGCGGCAGCCAGTTGAATTCCGGATGGATCGTCGACCACTGGCGGATGGCCTCAGCCCAGACGCGGGGATCGTCGATCTCCTCGGCCGTGGCCCCGGCGTAGGGATCGGCGGTGACGTTGCGGATGCAGTTCCCGCTCGTCTGGATGGCGTGCATGTCGACGCTGGCCAGCGCATCCAGGATCTCCGGCGCGTCGGCCAACTTGATCCAATGGAATTGCAGGTTGGTCCGCGTCGTGAAGTGGCCATATCCCTTGTCGTAGGTTCGGCCGATCCAGGCCAGTTTGCGCAGCTGGGTCGGGTTCAGCGAGCCGTAGGGGATGGCGACGCGCAGCATGTAGGCGTGCAGCTGCAGATAGAGGCCGTTCCTCAAACGTAGCGGCTTGAACTGGTCTTCCGACAGCTCGCCGGCCAGCCTGCGGGCCACCTGGCCGCGGAACTCGGCGCTGCGGTCGGCCAGTATGTCCTTGTCGATCTGGTCGTAGCGGTACATGGCGGCCTTCTACTTGCGCTTGATCAGGTCGACGCGGCCGGTGGAGCGGGCCGCGCCGTGGGCGTGCTGCAAGGCTTCGATGGCGGCGCCACCATCGGCCTGCTTGCCGTGGTTCAGGTTGGTCGGGCCGAGCGCGCGGATGCGCTCGCGGTAGCTGACGGGCGCCCAGAGGCCCTGCGACTGCGTCAGGTCGATCAGATAGGGCTCGACCACGACGGTGGGCTGGTTCTTGCCGTGGGCTTCGGCGGCCTCGCCGGCCGGGTCGTCGTCGTTGAACAGTTGGGCGTCGCCGAACTGTTCGACCCACTGGCCGTTGCGCCAGAACACGACCTCGCCGTCGATCAGGCGGTTGGCGGTCAGCGCCTTCATGCCTGCGCCTCCCGCAGGATCGCCTGCAGCAGGGTGGGCTCGTGCGCCTGGGCCAAAGCCATCGCCTCGCCAACGATCAGCAGTGCCGGCCCGCTGAGGCTCGACGCCGCCTCGGCCAGACCCGAGAGCGTGGTCACCACGCGGCGCTCGTCGGCGCGGCTGGCGTTTTCGACGATCAGCGCCGGGGTCGAACCCACCCGGCCCGCCGCCATCAGGCGCGCGGCGATGGGGGCGGCCTGCGACAGGCCCATGTAGATCACCACGGTCTGATTTGGCCGCGCCAGGCTCGCCCAGTCCAGATCCGGCTCGGCGCCATGCGACGCATGGCCGGTGACAAAGGTCAGCGCCTGGGCCGAGCCTCGGTGGGTCAACGGCGCGCCGGCGTTGGCGCTGGCCGCCAGGGCCGCGGTCACGCCTGGGACGATGTGGCAGGCGACGCCCGCCGCGCGGCAGGCCTCAAGCTCCTCACCGCCGCGGCCGAAGATGAAGGGATCGCCGCCCTTCAGCCGCACCACCGTCAGGCCTTCGAGGGCGAAGGCGATCAGCATGCGGTTGATCTCGTCCTGGCTGTAGGAATGGCGCGACTTGCGCTTGGCGACGCTGATGCGCTGCACGGCGGCTGGCGCCAGTGCCAGGATCTCGTCAGAGACCAGGCCGTCGTGCACGAGCACGTCGGCTTTCTGCAGGACTTTCAGCGCCTTGATCGTCAGGAGATCGGGGTCCCCGGGACCCGCGCCAACCAGCCACACGACGCCGGCCGATTCGCGACTCTTGCCGTCCAGCACCACCAGGCTGCTTGCGCGTCGTCCAGGTTGCCGTTGCGCCATGGATTAGGTTCTCTAATAAGCCTCGTCTACAAACCGGAACGGGACGGACCGAAGCCCGCCCCGCCGATATCCACCAATGAAAAGGGCCGATACACCGGCGGACGCTTGCAAATAGGTAGCGGGGCGCCCAACTCGCAAGCCAAGGACTTCTGCCGGGGCTGTCAGGAATTCTATGGAAAGACCAGTGGAACGAAGGCGCCTGCCGCCGCTGAACGCGCTCCGCGCCTTCGAAGCGGCTGCGCGCCACCTGAACTTCAGCCGCGCCGCCGACGAGCTGTCGGTGACGCCCGGCGCGGTGAGCCAGCAGATCCAGAACCTCGAGGACTATGTCGGCGCGGCGCTGTTCAAACGGACGCCCAAGGGTCTGCTGCTGACCGACGCGGCGCAGACCGCGCTCCCGGCCCTGCGCGAGGCCTTCGACCGTCTGGCCGAGGCCGCCTCCCTGCTGACCGCCGCGGTTGACGGCCGGCGCCTTACGCTGACCGCGCCGCCCTCCTTCGCCGCCAAGTGGCTGGTGCCGAGGCTCGGCGCCTTCGAGCAGGCCCATCCGCTGGTGGACGTCTGGCTCTCGGCGGCCATCGAGCTCGTGGACCTGCAGGCCGGCGAGGTGGACGTGGCGATCCGCTATGGCGCGGGCCGCTATCCGGGCCTGGAAGTGAAGCGCCTGTTCTCCGAGACCGTGATCCCGGTGGCGAGCCCCGAGCACCTGGCCGGCAAGCCCCTGACCACGCCCGCGGACCTGGCGAACCACATCCTGCTGCACGACGGCTCGCCGGACCTCGACGACAGCTGCCCGGACTGGTCCATGTGGCTGGCGGCGCGGGGCCTGAAGACCATCGACGGCATGCGCGGACCTCGCTTCAACCAATCCAGCCTGGTGATCGAGGCGGCGGTCAACGGGCGCGGAGTGGCCCTCGCCAAGCGCACCCTGGCCCAGGCCGACCTGGAAGCCGGCCGCCTGATCGCGCCGCTGCAGATCGCCACCGCCGTCGACTTCGCCTATTACCTCGTCCATCCCAAGGCCAAGGGCCGGCTGCCACAGGTGAAGGCCTTCGTGAGCTGGATCGAAGCCCAGGCCGAGGCCCATGAGGCCGCCCTGCTGGCGATCGACAATGGCGCGGGTATCTAGGGGCGCCGGCAGCTAGCAGACGAGTTCAGCATGGATTTCTCGACCGACCCTCGGCCCGCCCCCGCCGACTGCGCGACCATGGCCGACGTTCGCGCCGGCGTGGACGCGCTCGACCGCC